>JAFOMV010000056.1 GCA_017418765.1 Ruminococcus sp.
TACTTCTGGATAGCAAGAGCATCAGCATTTGTTACACCGTTACCGTTGAGGTTAACGTCAGCGTTTGCCTTACCCTGCTCTGTAAGAGAGTACTTGCTTGGGTTAGCCTGTGACTGCATGATAAGAACAGCATCAGAGATGTCTACCTTGCTGTCGCAGTTAGCATCGCCCCAAAGTGTTGCTGTTGCACCTGGAGTACCTGGAGTTGGAGTTGCAGGTGTAGAAGTTGCAGGAGTTGAAGGTGTACCTGGAGTTGGAGGTGTAGGAACTACGCCCTTACCAGCTGTGTCTTCCATGAAGGAAACCATAGCAACGAGAGGAGCATTCCAGTTGATTGTAACCTCGTTAACTGACCAAGCTTCTGCACTATCAACATAAGACTTCTGTGAAGCAACTGTACCTCTGATGTAACCAAGACCACCAACATATGGATCCTGCATACCAGCACCAGGACCACCTGACAGAACGCCTGCAGGAGCCATTGGGAATGATGGGTCAACGTCATGTGACCACCATCTGTGGTGAGGATTCTGGAGGAAGTGTGTACCGTAACCTGATACATATGAGAAGCAGAGACCGTTACGTCCGAAGAGGTAGTCGAGAGCTTCTGAAGCACCATTGAGGTATTCACCCTTGCCGGTTGCATCGTAAGCGTATGCCATAACCATAGCATTGTTGATTACGAATGAGTTTGAACCCCACTCATAACCTTCAACCTCGATCTCCTTACCATTCTCATCAACACCGATGTTGTTAGGGTCAGTAAATGTTGATCCACGATAAGGAATACCCATACCGTTATTCTCGCTGTGCATGTATGCGATATACTTGTCTGCACCGCCTGTGATTGAATCAACAACTGACTTGTAATCATCCGGCTTAACGTTTGTAGGATTGAGGTAAAGTGAAAGTGTACCAAGACCTGATGTACAGCCCCAGTTAAATGAGCTGAATGATCCCTTGTTCTCACCACCACCGAGGTTTGTTGTGAGGTGGAATGCATAGTCATCATCAGAATTCTTGTTCTTATATCCGCTGAGGTCTGTGTAGTACTCAGCATCGCCTGTTGTAGCGAAGAGCTCACAAGCAGCCCAGTAGAAGTCATCCTCTACATATGTGTCACCGTAAGGACCACCGCCGATAGCCTGATCGAGTGGAGCGAACTGAGGATCAGTCTTATAATCACCTTTAGCTGTCTGCCAGCCCTTTGCACCCTTGATAGCTGCATAAGTCTTCTTAGCAACTTCGAGGCACTCGTCAGAGAACTTAGGATCGAGTTCCTTCCAGAGACGTGAAGCCTGTGCAGCACAAGCAGCAACGTTAAGTGTAGCAGCATACGTTGGAGGCTTAACGATACGTGTAGTACCCCACTCCTCTTCGTATTCCCAAGCCTTAGTAGCAAGACCTGTCCACTTGTGGTCATGGAGCTTGTGGTAAACGAAGTTCTCACAAGACTTGCCCCAGAATGGATCCTTGCTTGAAACAACCATCTTGAACATCCACTCGAGCTCATATCTTGCTTCGTCGAGGATATCAGGATAACCATTTGAATTCTCAGGAATTGACATTACGCCGCCGTCGTTGTACTTATCTGCAGTACCTAACTTCTTAGCGAGCTCGTATGTGTTCTGAAGTGTCCATACAGAGACACCGCCGTTAACAACGTATTTACCGTGGTCACCAGCATCGTACCAACCGCCTACACCATCGATAGTGTAAGTCTTATCTCCGTCGAACTCATTAGAATAGAACTTAACCCACTTAGACTGAACGTAAGCATCATCCTTTGTATGTCCAGCTGGGTGTGCGAGTGTTGTAGCATCACCTGATGTGATATACTTAGACTCTATCGGAATACCTGAACGGTTCTGATAGTAGTAGTTTACAGCATTAGCGAGCATACCATCATCATAGATATTGTTATCTATTCTGAATTCCATAGACTCGTTCATTGTGTATGAAAGGCCTGTCTTCCAGTTTTCCCAGATAAGCTTATCGCCGCTTGCCTTTGTATCCCAAGCACCCTTGAGGTTGAAGCAAGCAGTATCAGAAACACCTACTGTATCTTTAACGAATATCTTGTACTTACCAGGTGTCTTAACTTCTGAGAAGTCAAGGATCTGAACGTACTTACCGCTGTCCTTAGTCTTTGTACCGTACTTTGTAGTAATAGTCTCACCGTTACCGGAATCCGGATCCTGAACTACCTTTGAAGCAGTACCTGTGTATACAGCCTTGCCTGAAGCATCTCTAACCTCGAATTCACAAGGTGTAGCGTTATCTGTTACGTAAGAAGCTCTCTTCTCGAGGTTTGGATAGTAACCAACCTGGTTTACACGAACGTTTGATCTTGGACGTACAACACCGAATTCGTTTGTTTTGTCGAAGTCACCTTCGTTGCCTGTGTTATCAACGAGTGAGAGATTATCGAAAGTAAGGGTTGAACCGCTTGGCATACCTGTATCCTTACCATCGTACATGCCGTGGTTATTTGAGTAGTGGAAAGCCCACTCTGTAGGACCATCAGGAGTGTCCTTCATTTCCCAGTCATACTCAAAGTGGAACTTCTCGCCCTTCTTGATCTTATATGGCTGCCATTCCTGACCTGAGATACCGTGCCAGTACTCCTTATCGCCCTGGTAGTTACCGACTTTAGCGTAGATGTAACCATCTGCGTCAGCCTCGATATCACCACTGATTGTATACTTATGGCCCTTGAGCACTTTAAGGCCTCTGTGACGGAACTGAAGATCCCAACGGCCCTCAGGACCATTTTCACTATCAATGATATGTACTACGTACTTACCATCCTTGATCTCGAAAGTCTGCTTAGCAGGCTGAGATTCACAAGTATGCCATGGAAGTGAAGTACCGTCGTCGAAATCGCCGTTACCAAGAACCTGGCCAGCGTTAACAGTCATAGGAGCAACTGCTGCTACAGAAGTAGCGAGCATAGCTGCTGACATAAGGCTGCTTAATGCTGCTTTTGAAATTTTCTTGTGCATTTTAAATACCCTCCCTGAAAATTTAAAAATATAAAATGATTTGATAACGCAATGCCAGTGCAAACATCGCGGTTATACCATGATTAATAGGTACATGATGAGATCGTAGTTCACACGGAACCCGCACCGATCCTCTCTCATCACTAATATTATATTATATCGGGCTTAAAAAGTAAATAGTTTTCTTGAAATTCGTGCATTTTCCTAATGGCATACTTCCATTTTTGTGCATTTCAACAATTCTGCACTTCACTCACTTAACTCTCAAATTCTAATATGAGATTAATTGTAAATTAGTTTTTTATTATACTTAGCAAGCCCGATTAACACAATTATATTACTTGCAGTTTTAACTTTTAGCTGTAGCTCTCAGGTAATTCCTTAATAAGAGCGAGCTTGAATTTCTGGATAGAAAGCGCATCAGCTGATGTGATTCCATCGCCGTTCTTGTTAACGTCAGCATTCGCCTTGCCCTGTGCAGAAAGGCTGTATTTGCTTGGGTTTGCCTGACTCTGCATTACGAGAACAGCATCTGATATATCGACCTTGCCGTCGCAGTTAGCATCGCCCCATAATGTTGCAGCTGTTCCCTGGGCTGAAGTTGCTCCAGGGTTTGTAGTACCTGCCGGAGTGGGAGGTGCTGTTTGAGTTGTTGTTGTTGTAGTTGTGCTTGTTGTTGTACTTGGCGCCGGTGCTGTTGTTCCGTCACTACTCCCTTTGCTGCCCTTTGTGTTGGGAGTTACAACAAACTTTGTACCGTTAGGTTCTTCGCCCCATGCGATACTTCCGTTTACATACATAGGGATATGCTCGTTAAGGGAATCCGCTTTCTTGAGGTCTGTAGCTTTTCCGAGACCGCCCAGATATGACCAGTCATTTGATGTATCCCATGCACCTGCCGGAACGGACTGTCCGTCTATTGCATCAGGGATGGAGATCCTGAACTGAACTTCATCTCTGTGCTCGCTCTGACCTGTAGGCTGGATAGCTCTGCCGTCTTCAAACTTGATAAGTGCGTAATATGTATTTCCTGTAGCATCGCCATCGTACTTGTAAGGACCTGAAACAGTAGCATAGCCCTGTTCGCCCTCATCATACTGCTGTGATTTGCCCTCTACCTTTATATCATCGATAGAAAGACCTGCCGCAAGAACTTCTGATACATCAAAGTAGTATCTGTATTCAACATCCTTCGCAACTCTTGCAGGCCATGCTGTGTGGTTCATAGCCCACGCCTTTACCTCTGTGTAATTCTTGCCCTCGGTACCGTTGATGATAGCAGCAACTTCCCACTCAGGCCACTTCGGAGTTTCAGCAGGAGGGAATGAAGCGTCGATCTTTCCGCCGTAATCATCTACCATTGCACAAAGGCAAGCGGTATAGCCTGCGTTGTAATCAATAGCAACTTCTGAATACTCATACTGTGCAACACTGTTCTTGTACTTACCTGACTTGTCAGGGCCGCCAACGAGTGCGCCGTAAAGAGTATGTGCATATTCAGTCTGCCAGCCCTCTGCACCGCCTGATTCCTGTCCGAGATCATTCCAGTGGTCATCATGGATACCTGAAGCTGTTCTGTGGTGGAAAGCAGATGGCTGCTTATCGCCCATACCAAGAACGTAGCTCATCTCCAGACCGTTATCACCGAAAACATAGTCCATCTGAGACTTTGCCCAGTCATTATACTTCTTCTGGAGTGCTGCATCATCTTTGAATATGGTATCACTTGCTAATTTAGCGAGCCATGCCGTAGTTGTAGCGTGACGGGCACTTCCCCAGTTGAACAGCCATGCAAGGCCATCGGGAGTGTAGTCTACCTTCTTTCCGCCGTAACCGTCTATCCAGTAATCAAGATGGTGAGAAACGTGCTCTACCCATTCCTTATTTCCTGTATTAAGAGCATAGAGGTAAGCTGCTGCCTGAGAAGTATCGTCCCAGCAGAGACCCCATGTATACTTACGTGTAGTTGACTGGCTTTCCAGTGGGAAGTCAGGGATATAATCCTTTTCTATCTTGTCAAGATAGCTCTTATCGCCTGTAGCCATATAGAGCCAGTTAGCAGCATACATACAGTCATCCAGCCATGATGATGTATCGTACATACCTGACATACCGCCGATATCCTTGTTGGCTCTTATCTTATCAGCACCGTCAAAGAGATCCTTTGCATGCTCAAGATACTGTGCTGCCTTGTCGGGCTGAGTATCCTTAAATATAATGTAGCCTTCAGCAAGACAAGCCGCTGAAAGAGCAGCTACAGAAGCGTTCTTGATAACATCGGAAGGTCTGTTCCAGTCACCGCCGTTAAGGTGATGCTTGCGGAGATATACTTCAGCGCTGCACCAGATGTTATGGTCAGTAGAGCCGCCCTTGAAGTCGCCGATAGTACCTACCATCGAACCGCCGCCCTTATCGCAGCCCATAACATAATCCATTCCCCACTGGATATTATTGCGGTAAGTTTCGCCAAGTCCGGCCTTGTCCACAGCATCCTTGTACTGGATATAGCCCCATGCAAGGATAGAAGCTGAATATGCATTTGTAAGAGTAAACTTGAAGTGGTCACCTGCGTCAAACCATCCGCCGGGAACTACATCTGTCTCCTTACCATCTTCATCTACCATAGAATCTGCTCTCCAAGGTACCTGATTCCATTCGGGGAGCTTACCTGCCTGCTGCACCTCATAGAAGAACATAGACTTCTGTAAGGCTTCGGCATAATTGTAATCCGAAGCAGAAGTTACTGTTGCAGAAGGTACGTAAGAAAGTATACCTGCTGACATAGCCAGAGCTGATACAGCCGCAGTCATTTTCTTGAATATCATTATTTTAATACCCCTCTCGTATTAAATTAGCATGATCCTTCATGCCTATACATATTAAATTTACCTCATTTTCTTTTCATTGTCAAGAGAGTTCAAATCTAATTCACAAAATATAGCAAAATGCATAAAATATCAGATTAAAGATTGTGCGTTAAGTCAGCTAAGAAGTTTATACTATTATAATAGTATAATAATAACGCAAAGCAATAAAAAAACTCTCATGAAACAAAAGTCCATGAGAGCTTTGATATTCATAAATTATTCAGCGTCTTCCTCAGCAGCAGCCTCGTCATCAGCTTCATCAGCCTCGTCGAGAAGTGCACGCATTGAAATGCTGATCCTCTTTGAATCGTAATCTATATCGATGATCTTAACATCTACTTCATCGCCTACAGCGAGAACATCCTTGACATTCTCAACCTTTCTGTCAGCGATCTGTGAGATGTGGATAAGGCCGTCAACACCGTCGATGATCTGAGCAAATGCACCGAAGCTTGTGATAGAAACGATAGTTGCCTTAACGATATCGCCTACGTTGTACTGAGCCTTGAATATCTCCCAAGGATTATCCTCAGCCTTCTTGAAGCCAAGAGAGATCCTGTTTGCTTCCTTATCGAGCTCCTTGATGTATACTTCAAGAGTATCGCCTACATTCACAACTTCGCTTGGATGCTTGATACGCTTCCATGAAAGTTCTGAGATGTGTACCATACCGTCAATGCCGCCGAGATCAACAAAAGCGCCAAAGCTTGTGAGTGACTTTACCTTACCTGTGTAAGTTGCGCCCACCTCAGCTGTTTCCCAGAACTTAGCCTGAGCCTCAGCCTTCTTAGCGTTCTGAACAGCCTTGATAGAACCAACTGCTCTCTTTCTTCCCTCGGTAACTTCGATAATAATGAACTCTACCTTTTTCTTGAGAAGCTGCTCAAGCTCTGCGCCTCTTGGGAGACCTGTGAGTGAAGCAGGGATAAATACTCTTACGCCGTAAACTGTAAGTGTAACGCCCTTGTTAACAACGTGCTGAACAACACCCTCGAGGACTGTGCCTTCCTCCTGAGCCTTAACTATCTTCTCGTAACCTGCCTGCTCATCAACCTTCTTCTTGGAAAGAGCAACAGTACCCTCTGCATCATTTACCTTGATAACGATGAGGTCGATCTCATCGCCAACAGAAACGATGTCAGCAGGCTTCTGTGAAGGATCGTCTGTGAGGTCATCAATATTAACATAACCTGTATGCTTTGTGCCAAGATCAACGATAGCTTCTGTATTGTTTACAGCAACAACTGTGCCCTTAACTTTCTCCCCTGTATGTATTTTTTTGAATGACTCATCGAGTGCCTGAGCAAAATCGATATCTTCATCCTGAGCTGCAAGAATTTCATTTTCTGCCATTTTGGTTTGTACCTCCTTGATTATATAAGCCGGGGTTGAAGCCCCTGCCGTAATGCCGATCCTGTCGGCATTGGGAAGCTTTAAAGTCCGAAGCTCGTCCGAATTTTCGATATGATAAGTATCACAGTATCTGCTGCACACCTCATACAGCTTTACCGTATTCGAGCTATGTCTGCCTCCAACGACCAGCATGATATCGGAGTTCTTAGCAAGATCTGCTGCATCAGACTGCCTTGTATCAGTAGCGTTGCAGATAGTATCGAATATAACTATGTTCGGGTCGTTCTTCGGGATCACGTTTAAACAATCATCCCATACTACTATATTATACGTCGTTTGCGCCACAATTGCAAGCTTTTTTCCAAAATTTTTATAGTTTTTTTCAAAAAAGTCTTTTAGCTCAAAGTTGTCCTTAAAAACAAGGCAATTTTCGTCACAATGACCAACGATCCCCTGTACCTCAGGATGATCCTTGTCACCGGCTATCAGAATGAAATACCCCTCAGCTGTTTTCTCGGCGACTATTTTGTGTATTCTCGACACAAACGGACAAGTAGCGTCAAGCATACGGTTTCCCTTTGCTTCGATAGCTTCGTACACATCACGGCCCACTCCGTGTGAACGAATAACTACGGTCTCGTCAGATTCAAGCTCGTCCACGTAATCTATTATACGTGCGCCCTTTGCCTGCATATCGTTGACTACGTCCTGATTGTGGATTATAGGGCCGAGAGTAGCAACACGGGTGTTTTTCTCCAGTTCACTGTAGACCATCTTCACTGCTCTGTCGACTCCGAAGCAGAAGCCCGCTGACTTTGCAACAGTAACCTTACTCATCAGCATTTTCCTCCTTCTGCTCTATTCTGGGCTGTTCAGCAGCTTCCAGTGCAGGCTGTCCGCCCTCTACAAGTTCCTTGATATCAGCCATATAGCGGTTTTTCAGCTTGACAAGCTGACGTGGATTTGGTTCTTCCTGCGATTCCACATATTCCGCAGGGTCAATGGGCTGACCGTACTTTATAGTAACTTTTGTACGGAATCTCAGCTTATCGCCGTATACTACACCAACAGGAACGATGCACTTGCCTGAACGTGCCGCAATGAGAGCCGCACCTGTATGACCTTTCTGTACCTTGCCATCCTTTGAGCGTCCGCCCTCAGGGAAGATCATAAGGCTGTCATTTTCAAGGCGCTCAACAGAGGTATCTATCACTTTCATATCGCCCTTGCCTCGTGAAACGGGAAATGCTCCAAGAGAACGTATAAGCCATGCGAAAAATTTGTTTTTGAATAGTTCCTCCTTCGCCATGAAAGAGATATGGCCTTTCAGAAATGAGCCAACCAGCGGAGGATCGGCATTTGAGCGGTGATTCGGCGTGTATATGACAGTTGTGTCTGTGGGGATATTCTCCCTGCCCTCAAATTTAAGGTTGTAGGCAATGCGGAAGTAGCATCTCAGCAGCGCCTTTATAAAGCCGTACATATCACTTTCCTCCGCCTGTTTTCTCAGTGATTATCTTTACTATAGCCTCAGCGGACTGCTCAAGATCCAGCTCTGTTGTATCCACAAGAACAGCATCCTCAGCCTGCTTCAGAGGCGATACCTCACGGGTCATATCCTGACGGTCACGCTCGATGATGTCGCTGAGTATCTCCTCATAGCAAGGGCAGTTCGGCTTCTCGGAAAGTTCCTTGAAACGGCGGTTTGCTCTCTCCTCTGCGGAAGCTGTAAGGAATATCTTCACATCTGCATTCGGCAGAACGACTGTGCCAATGTCACGGCCGTCCATAATAACATTGTTCTCAGCGGCAATCTTCTGCTGAGTGCCGAAAAGGTACTTGCGAACAGCAGGGATAGCAGAAGTTCGTGAAGCTGCCATTGATATCTCAGGGGTTCTGATAAGGTCGGAAACGTCCCTGTCGCCGAGGAAAACTCTCTGTGCTCCGTCGATGAAGCGGAGTGAAACGTCTGCCTTTTCAAGGGCAGTCTCTATCTCCTCATCAGGGATGTTGTTCTCGGTGATGAAAAGGGCGATAGTACGGTACAGAGCGCCTGTATCCACATAAATATAGCCCAGCTTCTTTGATACCATTTTTGCAATAGTGCTTTTTCCTGCACCTGCAGGACCGTCGATCGCAATGTTGATATTCTTCATAGTAAAAACTCCTTTATATTCTTATTATAAGGGATATGACAATAACCATCTCCCTGATATCGTTTTCGTATTGTCAACCATTCAGATTCTGCATCACCGATATAACAAAGTCTATACCGATAACAGCTATAGCCGCAGCGCTGAATACCGTGCAGAATTTCTTCGGCAGTTTTTTGCTCAGTTTCCCGGACAGTGGGTGCAGTCCGTAAAAATACACCACCGCCATTACGCCGAATATAGCGCTTGATACTCCCGATGAACGGTCAAGTATGGACAGCGGCCATGTTTCATAAGTCCAGAACTGCTTGTGGAAGATGAACTCCAGCAGATAGGACGCTCCCAGTTCAAATACCGTAGTTATGGCAAACGCCGTCACGAACAGCAGTACGGGGTTGATCTTCTTTCTTATTATTATAAGAAGCAGGAAGGCGCCCACAGCGTAAATAGGTATTATAGGAAGATGTAGCATTCCCCTGTTGTCGAAGTAGTGCCACATCACCCACACTGTCACGACTTCGTATATCCAGCCTGCAAAGCCTGCCGCTGCAAATTCAAACACATAGCGAAAGACAGTACGTGACGTGATATTATTTTTTTTACTCATCTCTGTGCTTTCTCACTTTTGCCCCGAACGGCATAAGCGCAAGTTTTGCCAGCTTGAACATCTGCTCGCCGAATGGGATGCCGATAATAGTTATGCACATTAAAACGCCAATTAACGCAAATTCAGCCGCCATAGGAATTCCGCTGAAAATTAACCACAGCACATTTGCCAGACAGGACACAGGTCCGCCGCCGTACTCCACTTCCTTGCCGAATGGAAAAAATGCCAGCTTCGCCA
>JAFOMV010000057.1 GCA_017418765.1 Ruminococcus sp.
ACAGCAGAATTCTCTGCCGCAGATCCCCAGACCGCCAAGTATCTTAGCCTCGTCACGCACACCTATCTGACGCAGTTCGATACGTGTTCTGAAAACAGATGCCAGATCCTTTACCAGTTCACGGAAGTCAACACGGTTCTCAGCAGTAAAGTAAAAGAGAAGCTTGTTGTTGTCGAAAGTACACTCAACGTCCACAAGGTTCATGCTGAGTTTTCTTGCGGCTATCTTTTCCTCACATATCTTGAAAGCATCCTTTTCACGCTGTTTGTTCTTTTCGAGGGTTCTGATATCGTTTTCATCGGCAAGGCGTATGATCGGTTTAAGGGGAGAATTTACCATTTCGTCAGCTATCTCCCTGTTAGCGATAACAACTTCGCCGCATTCGATGCCTCTTACGGTCTCGACGATAGCACGGTCTCCCACATTAGCCCTGATATTGCCGGGGGAGAAGTAATATATTTTTCCTACGCTCTTGAAGCGTACACCAACTATTTCTTTCATGTATAACTCCAGTTCAGATTATTTCGATAACATCAGCAGCCAGTGCCGCAGCTGCAAGAGGTATGGTAACATTACAGTCAACGGCTTTGTTTGCCAGTTCTATTTTATTGTGTATGCGTACAGCCTGATAGGGAGTTATCCTTCCGGAAAGGGCGACAGCGTTTTCACGGCTGCATCCTATCAGCTCTGCGGATTTATCTCTGCCCAGCACAGCGGCGTCACGAATCAGCTTATCCAGCATGGAAAGGACATTCTTCACATCGTTTCTGCTGTTTCCGAGAGCAAAAAGCTGTGCATTGAGCGAATATTCATCTTTTCTTATTATACTATCAGCGAGGCCTTTTGTCAAATCCACCTGCCTGCGGAGTTCCTCATTGCGGATATAATCGCCGCACATACCGATATTTCCATGAAAGCATCTGACAGCGCTTTCGGCTTCTTCGGGAGTGCAGTCATCTTCGATGAGCGCCTTTTTTGCCTCATCATCGGTAACAGTGGAGACTCCGAAGCACACACATCTTGAAATAATTGTAGGCAGAAAGTCTGTCCGTGAGTTGCAGGTGAAGATGAAGTAAGCGTATTCGGGCGGTTCTTCTATAAGCTTCAGCAGTACATTCTGTGTACGGGGATCGGTGTTTTTGCAGTCTGTGAAGATGCACACCTTTCTGCCGCTGGAGTTGTTGGGCTTGATGTAGGCCTGATTGATGACGGCACGGGCGGTCTCCACAGAATATCCGCCTAATTTACCGCTGGTGGGAGCGTATATCACATCGGGGTGGTAGCCTATGTCAACATTATGGCAGGCATTGCACTTGCCGCAGGGCTTTCCGTCAACGGGAGATTCGCACATCAGCGACATAGTGTAGTATTTGGCCATAAGCCTTTTGCCGCTGCCCTTTTCTCCGCAGAAAATAACGGACTGGGCAGCCTTGTCATTTTTTATCATATTTGCTATCGTAGACAGCAGATATTCGTTTCCGTATATATTCTTCATGTTGTTTTCCTTTTTGCTGCGTGTAGGGGCGGATACCATCCGCCCGACTGACTGTCCGGCCGCCGTGCGTCCATACAGTCGGCTTCATGTTATTTTTTGTGTAAGGCACGGGACGTTGAGGACGCCCTCCCCTACATATCACTGACGCACCACTAATACTTTATCAATATCATAGCGTTTGAAAAGCTCAATGCACTGGCGGTCAATGATCTCGCCGCTTGCGGCTATAGGTATCGCAGGAGGGCACGGCACTTTCACGGAAGCGCATATGCGTCCCTCGGCTTCCGGGGCAGGTATCTCCTCACATGGGGAGAATACTGCCTCACGTATTGTCATAGCCTTTTCCGGCAGAGCGATGCTGAAGCTTTCCTTTATCGGTTCGTGCTTTCGTGCAGAGCGCAGAGCTGTGTCAAGAGCATCCGTCAGCTTTGCGTAGTCCCCGGCAGTGCTCATAGGTGACATGAGAAGTATCAGCAGAGAACTGTCGGCATATTCACATTCAGCGCCGTTTGAACGAAGTCTCTCCGCAAGCTCATTGCCATTGTATCCGCATTCAGCCGCCATTACCGTAATGTGGAAAGGCTCGCTTTCGGCAAATATAAGCCTGTCTGAGAAGTGGCTTTTCAGCCTCTGCACCGATCTCATACCGTCAGCGATATCATCGGCTATGCAGTCACAGATATACCTGTTGCAGAGATCGAGGCTTGCCATTATAAGATAGGAAGGACTTGTAGAGCCGAAAAAACTCATGGCCTGTTTCAGCCTTCCCACGTATTCTTTGCAGGATGTGTGGAGCATTGCCGCACCTGTCAGCGCAGGCAGCATTTTGTGTGCTGAGTCGCAGCACAGGTCAGCTCCAAGATTCATAGGGTGGACATTTTTCGGCAGAAAAGCAAGATGAGCGCCGTGAGCGTTATCCACCAGCAGTTTCGCCCCGTATTTACGGCATACAGCTGCAAGGGAGCGGATATCGGCAGTTTTGCCTGTGTAATCCGGGGATGTGACGTACAGACAGGCAGGCTTGCCGCATTCTTTCAGAGCGGCCTCAACAGCGGATGTCTTGATATTCCCTGAGAGTATCCCTCCGCTGTATTCCGGCATTATCCACACAGGGGAGATATCCAGCAGAGCGCAGGCATTGAGGAATGCACGGTGAACGTTTCTCACGGCTATGACCTGACGTCCCTCCTGTTTCATAAGGGCGAGCATGGCCTGAATGCACAGAGTAGAGCCGCCTGCGGAGTACACGGTCTCAGCCGTATGGTACAGGCGGGACATATATTTTTCGCTTTCAGCGATAATGCCTCCCGCCTCAAAAAGGCTGTCCGCACCTGCTATCTCGGTGATATCGAGGGAAAATGCAGAGGAAAGCTCATTTGTGGGATAATGCCCTTTATGGCCTGGCATATGGCATCGCACCATACCGCCGGCGGAATAGGCTGTTAAAAAATCATAGATCGGTGTATCCATAGTTCATCCTTTTATATTAAGTAATATTGAAGTATGCGGTACATTTTCAGACGGGCACGCTTCATAAGAGCTGAGACCGCCTGTGGAGTTATACCGAGCAGCTTACTGATAGCTACTGTATCTGTGTTCTTAAAATAGTATAACACAATTATTTCTTTTTGTCTCGGTGTAAGCTCATTATTTATAACATTTAACAGTATTTTTCTTAATTTTATCTTACTGTCATCCTTTGTACCTCCTTCGAGAATAAAACGTATGCCTTCATCAGCTTTGCCTGTAAAGGAATCAGAATAGGTCTCACGTCTCGACACGGCTCTCAATCCTCCTGATATAGGAATCAAGGCAGTCTATGACCTCCTGCATCTGGACTTTTTCAGCGTAAAGCAGATCGATTCGTTGGTCTAATGCCAGTTCGTTGATACGTGCTTCTTTGCCCTTGTTCCTGAGTGAAGAACGCAGAGCAGAGAGTTCTGTGATGCGCTGCTGAGCTTTCAGACAGCTTTCTTTGTAGGATAATAGCATATTTTTCATTTTTATACCTCCTTTTTCTGATGGCAGGCTGATAAAAGAGGTCTTATCAGCAATGCCTATAGGGAGAAAAAGATAGCGACGAGAACGGATGTTCTGCTTCCTTGTGGATATTATTATAGAACATTCATTCGCTTTTGTCAATAGGTCAGGAACATATGTTTTATATTTAATAAATAAAAAGAGGAAAAGACCTTTCCTGAGGAGCGGCCTTTTCCCCGATAAACTCGTATATAACCGTTATTCTGCCATAATGGCATCATTTATTTGGTATTCTTTTTTTTAGTACCATACTTGCGCCAAGACCAAGTTCTTCACGCAGCACAAATCCGAAACGTTTATAGAATTCTTCTTTGCCTGCCGAAGCACCAAGATATGTCCGCAGATCTGGACTGACAGCTGTTCTGCGGCTTATCTCTCCGAGAACGTATTCCATAAGGCATGAGCCTATATGTCTGCCCTGATGGTCAGGCAGCACCATTATATCATGTATATAGGCGAATAATACCCCATCACCAACTATTCTTGCAAAGCCTACGATCTTTTCCCCGTCATATGCACAGACAGAATACAGGGTATTCTCAAACATCTCCTCAACAATGTGAACAGGTTTGCTGCCCCAGCCAACAGCTTCTGCAAGGGTATTGTATTCTTCTGCGTCAGGTTTTTTCTCAATAATGTCTATCATATAAATAATGTTCTGAATCCGTGCATACGTGCATAGCTTTCCGCCTGCTTGCGGTTGACCTGTTTAAGTATACGGATCACTTGTTTATGTCCTTTCTTTATCTCGTTGAGGTCTATGCCTTCGTTTTCAAATTCGATTATACCGATATGATCAAGACTTTCACAGCCGTTGAAGGCATCCTCTTTTATATCCTTAGTGTACATACTTACACGCAGTCCGGTAAGATTCTGACAGGCGTAGAATGCCCAGTTTCCGATAGCCTTTACAGTAGCCGGAATGGTTATCTCAGTAAGCGAACGGCACCATGAGAATGCGCTTTCGCCTATTTCCTGAACAGAATTTGATATTATCACCTTTTTCAGATTATAGCACTCAGAGAAAGCAGAAGCTCCGATCATATCGACACTTCCCGATATAACTATCCTGTGGAGTTTTTTGCAGGAGAAAAAGGTGAGGTCATTTATTCTTTGCAAATAAGCAGGCAGAACTATGTTTTCAAGGGTATTGCATCTGCCGAAAGCGCCTTTTCCTATCTTTTTCAGTGATTCGGGGAAGCTGACATCCTTCAGCTTCACGCATTTGAGAAATGCATTATCTCCGATAGATTCAAGGTTTTTAGAGAACACTATCTCCTCAAGGTTGAAGCAGTGACAGAAAGCGAACTTATCAATGGTCTTAACGCTGTCTGTCATAACTATACGCTTTACAGTTTCATTTCCGCGAAAAGCATACTGACCTATGATCCTGACTTTTTCAGGAATGTTTATCACCTCGGTAGTTCCGACATATTTCAGAAGTGTACCATTTTTGTCTATGGCCATATTATTGATATCATCTATCTCGATATTTTCATCGTTGAGCAGATCGCCGTATTTAGCCTGACGTTCATCAATGGACATTTGCGGCGATATATTATCGGCCGGCTTTGGTGAGTCTGACTTCTGCTGAACAGCAGGCTTCACGGTGGTTTCCTTCTTCTCCTTTACAGAGGCGGAAGGCTTTTCCTCCTTCTTTTCAGCGTTCTTTGCTTTATCTGCAACAGCCGGCGCAGTTTCGATCTCCTCCATCTTAGCTGATACCTTTGCAGCCACATTGCTGATAACAGTTTCAGCCGTTATGGGTTCAAATTCAAGAGGATCAATATTTATAGTCTGCTTGTGGTTTTTATTTTTCTTGTTTTTCCTATTCTTTTTTGATTTTTTGCTGCCGTTATTCGATGTGGTTGTAACAGGCGCAATAGCTTCCATTGTAGGTGCAGGTTTCTTCTCGTCAGCCTTTGGGACTTCCTTTGCAGGCTCGGCTTTCTTTTCGTCAGCCTTTGAAACTTCCTTTGCAGGCTCGGCTTTCTTTTCAGCAGCCTTTGGGACTTCCTTTGCAGGCTCGGCTTTATTTTCAGCAGCCTTTGGGATTTTCTTTGCAGGCTCAGCTTTCTTTTCAGCAGCTTTTGGAGTTTCTTTTGCATGCTCGGCTTTCTTTCCGTCAGCCTTTGGGACTTCCTTTGCAGGCTCGGCTTTCTTTTCGTCAGCCTTTGGAGTTTCCTTTGCAGGCTCGGCTTTCTTTTCAGCAGCCTTTGGAACTTCCTTTGAAGGCTCGGCTTTCTTTTCAGCAGCCTTTGGAACTTCCTTTGCAGGCTCGGCTTTCTTTTCGTCAGCCTTTGGGACTTCCTTTGCAGGCTCGGCTTTCTTTTCAGCAGCCTTTGGAACTTCTTTTGCAGGCTCAGCTTTGGACTGGTCATCCGCAGCAGCTTTGACGGTGTTTGCTTTTACTGCTCTTACTCTTTTGATAACTTTTACTTTTTTGGGTGCTGAATGTACTGAGGCAAGCTCCGCCTCACGGCATACAGGGCATGAATCAGCCTTATCTGCATCATACAGGTGATTTTTTGGACAATTTACAATATTCATATACTATCACTCCAACATAAGATGTTTATGATGTTATATTTTTAAGAAATAATGAATTCAACAATATAATTATAGCATTTCAAAGACGAAAAATCAATAACTGTTCGTGGATAACGGTAATTTTTGTGAAAAATCACATTAATATTGCTGTTGCAGCCTTTAAATCACGGTATATCCACTTGTGATATGCAGAATTTTTGAACAAAATGCACAAAGAGCTTGTTTGACTATCATATATATGTATCTTTATTTGCTATATATTTTCACATTTATATGACAACTGATCTAATATTTACGAGAAAGAAAATCTTATTCTTTTGCTAAATAAATATCAAGTATCTATTTGATCATGAGCCGTTTTATTATCCATTTATTTGTAAACAAAGGCAAAAAAATATCAGACGTCTTGCAATTAATTCAAAATTCCGCAATATTTCGTTGTTTTCAAAAAATATTCTAAGGATAATGCAAGTTGGTTTATACTTGCTGTATAGGATTTTTTGTACAATTCGTAGAATTTCATTGTACAAACCTACAAAACTCCTCAAAACCACTTTAAAAACTTGTCTAAGTGTGCTAAAATATAATCAACGAAATATCCCCAAAAAATGAATGGAGGTGTCATCATGGGTAAAGCAAAAAAACTACTTAAAAAAGTCCTTACGGTCCTCGCCGCCTTCATTGTTGCTATCTGTTTCAATTCTAATTTTCTAAGTTCCGCACAGCCGGACCAAAGCGACTTCAAAGAAATGGCAGAAAAAATCGTTATCCTTGTAAATGAAGCCCGTGCCGAAGCAGGTCTAAAACCTGTATATATGGTACCTTATCTTTGTGATGTATCAATGGTGAGGGCAAGAGAATGTATCTTCAAGTTCAGCCACAATCGTCCAAACGATGAGCTTTTCATAACCGCAGTTGATGATTCGCTCGTTCCGTATTCCAAAGCAGCTGAGAATATCGCAGCAGGTTCTGATAACGCTGAAGCAACTTTTGCACAGTGGAAAAACTCCCCTAATCACTGGGCTGCTATCATGAATCCTGAGTATACTCATATAGGCGTTGGTGTTACTTATGATATGAACAGCGATTACAAGTACTACTGGGAACAGCTTTTCGTTGCAACAACAAAGAAACTCGACGATCAGACTATACCTGAGAGGTACAAGACCGTACCGAAATCATCAGGTGATGTCAACGGTGATGCTGAGATCAACACTTTTGATCTTATTGCTGTTAATCATTATCTCGCTGATGATACTGCATTCCTCAATGATCTTCAGTTACAGAGTGCAGATATGCTCAAAGACGGTGCTATAACATCAGCAGACGCTATGGTATTGAAAAAGTATATCCTCGGCGATTATAAGACCCTTCCCGTTACAATGGAGATGCTGCTGGAAGGAAATGACACAAGGTAAATTTTCTTGATATAATGGTGTGTTTATTAGACAAAAGCGGCTGTTTCATACAGCCGCTTTTGCCGTTACAAGGCAATAAAGATGATCACGGATCCCTTGTATGCGTATGATATTTCATTTTGATATCACATATATTCCTCAGGTACACCATTGATTTTCACACAAAAATGTATTATAATAAAATTATCAGAATATAACATCCCTCATTCTATAAAAGGAGATAATAATGCTAAAAGCTATCTGCTCTAAGAAAGACCTCTCACTTTCAAGCTATTATAGCTGTATCGCTGATATAATCGATTCCGAAGAACTTGAAAAGCTGAAAATAATACGTCACCATATCTCCACTACACGTTTTCAGCATTGCCTTAATGTATCCTATTACAGCTATATAGTGTGCCGCAAATTCCGTCTGAATGCACGTTCTGCCGCAAGGGCAGGGCTCCTTCATGACCTGTTTTACTATGACAGAAAGGAGTATAACTCATCACGTCATAAAGGTCAGCCTAAACACAGCCATATGCATTCACAGATCGCTCTTGAAAATGCCTGCGAAGTAACATCTATATCCATGCTTGAAAAGGACATGATAGAAAAGCATATGTGGCCTATGACACGTTCTATGCCAAAATATAAGGAGACATATGTGATAACCATGATAGATAAATACTGCGCTGTTCTGGAATTCTGCGTACCGAAGGTGACAAAGGTGCGTTCGCATTTCAGACATGATGACTGACAGGCAGTACGGCATGATTTTATACAAAAATATGTTCAAGGGCGGAAATTTTCCGCCCTTGTGTATTCTGAAACCGTCATAGGATCATGGGGCGCAGCTGGATGCCGTCAAGAGCCGCTTCCAATACATCGGGAAGCATATCAAAATCTGCTACAAGTGAGGCAGGCTTTTTGATTATGTCATCCTGTCTCATCGGAACGAAATAATAGTTCTTGCGGTTGAAAAGTTCTCCGATATTTCTTGCTGAGCCAAGCAATGAATCGTTTGAAGCTATGGCGAGCACTACAGGCTTGCCGCTGCGAAGATGCGATTTTACAGCCATAGTTGCTGCGGTATCGGTAATGCTCCCGGCCAGCTTTGCAGCAGTATTTGATGTACAGGGAACTACAGCCATTATGTCCGTCATATCCTCAGGTCCTATGGGTTCAGCCCCGGATGACGATATTATAACATCACGTCCGCATATCTCAGAAAGCCGCTTGATATGCTGTGCGGCAGTACCAAAGCGTGTATCGGTAGATGAGGCGTTTTCCGACATTACAGGTATGAGCTCTGCACCGAGGGAGATCAGCTTTTCCGCCTGTGCAAGACTTTGTTCAAAAGTGCAGAATGAACCGGTCAGCGCATAGCCGATGCGAAGTCCTTTCAGTTTTTCATACATCGTTATTTCTCCTTTCAATCAGCATATTGTCTATGGTCTCCGCTATTATCTCTCCTGACGTTACAGGGGCGGTCTTACCGGGAAGTCCCAGTGCCCATATGACTTTTTTTCCAAGTTCCTGTGCGGATGCGAAATCTATTCCGCCGGGCTTTGAGGCAAGGTCTATGAAAATGGTATCATCCGCAAAGCGGCTGAGCTGCTCTCTGCCGAATATCATTGACGGGACTGTGTTGAATACAAGCCCGAAATCGTGTGGGATATCTTCGGTATATACCGATCTTACTCCGAACAGCCCTGCCTTTGCTGCTCCTTTTGCATTCCTGACGGCAGCTGTCACATCCGCACCGAAGCCTTTGAGTATCTCCGCAAGTGCAGTGCCGATGCGTCCCATGCCGACGATCAGTACTTTTTCGCCGCTGAGAGTTACAGGCAGTTCTTCAAGTGCGATCTGCACAGCGCCTTCAGCAGTAGGAACCGCATTCCTGAGACTTAGTTCTTCACGCTCCATGTAGTCAAGCACATCATGACCGCTGAAAAGCTGACGGAGCTCATCGTCTGCCCTGCCTGCAAAGATCACAGCATCGGGAGCAAGCATAGACTTTACATCCTCGGGGCTTAATCCTTCGCTGCAGCATGGCGTATTTATCATTCCGCTTTCATTCAACGGCGGCACAGGAAGTACAGCGCAGCTGAAACGTTCATCTTCACGGGCATAGGCAGCTTTGACAGGGATGTTATCCTTGTCAAAACCGATGACGGCGGCATGATATTTTTCGGTAAGCCTGCGTGCACAGTAAAGCTGCCGCATATCGCCTCCGGCAATAAGTATTTTCTCCATAAATATTCCTCCTCTTGCTATGGCTCAGAGATCAACGCAGTATATGCGATGATCCGGAACAGTGTCACATTGACAGTTTTCAACATAGTTTTTTCTACCTCTCATATTCAAATGCGCTATTGACAAATATTATTATTTGAGGTAAAATATATTATGTGTATTTGTAATTTATTGTGAATATGCAGGCTTCATTCATAACAGCACATCATAATGCGTATACGCATAGGACAGGGACGATATATGAATGAAAAGCCGTGAAAATAAATGTAAAGGCGGTAAACTTATCATGGGTTTATTTAATGGTATATTCGGTGCTAATGCTTACTCAAACCGTGAGCTCAAGCGTATTG
The DNA here is from genome assembly GCA_017418765.1 of Ruminococcus sp. The sequence goes on from JAFOMV010000057.1 coordinate 10,092, forward strand.
AGCCGATCAAAAAGAAGGTACTCGCTCTCGACGAGGAATATACAGCTCTTTCAGATGCTGATCTGAAAGCTAAGACACAGGAATTCAAGGACAGGCTTGAGGCTGGCGAAACTCTCGATACTATCCTACCCGAAGCTCTTGCTACCGTAAGAGAAGCTGCTTGGCGTGTTCTCGAAAAGAAGCCGTATCCTGTACAGATCATAGGCGCTATCGTTCTTCATCAGGGACGTATCGCTGAAATGAAAACAGGTGAAGGTAAGACCCTCGTTGCCTGCATCGCTTCATACCTCAACGCTCTCTCAGGCAAGGGCGTTCACGTTGTTACCGTTAATGATTACCTTGCTAAGACTCAGGCTGAGGAAATGGGCAAGGTCCTCCGCTGGCTGGGACTTACCGTAGGATGTATCCTTCACGGTCTCAATAACGATCAGCGTCGTGAAGCATACAACTGCGATGTAACTTATGCTACAAATAACGAACTGGGCTTCGATTACCTCCGTGACAACATGGTAACACACAAGGAAGACCGTGTTCAGCGTGAACCTAACTTCGCTATCGTCGATGAGGTGGACTCGATCCTTATCGATGAGGCTCGTACACCTCTTATCATTTCAGGCCGTGGTGACAAGTCTACTGAACTTTATACTATAGTTGACCGTTTTGCTAAGACTCTCACTTCTACTACCGTTGTTGAAACAGATGACAAGGTGGATCAGGACGAGATCGCAGAAAACGCAGACTATATCATCGATGAGAAGGCTAAGACGGCTACTATCACCCAGCGTGGTGTAAAGAAGGCTGAACAGGCTTTCCACATCGATAACCTTATGGATTCAGAGAACCTTACTCTCCTCCACCACATCAACCAGGCTATCAAGGCTAACGGCGTTATGAAGAACGATATCGACTACGTTGTCAAGGACGGCGAGATCATCATCGTTGACGAATTCACAGGACGTCTTATGATGGGACGCCGTTTCAATGACGGTCTCCATCAGGCTATCGAGGCTAAGGAAGGCGTTAAGGTCAAGAGCGAATCAAAGACTCTCGCTACCATCACTTTCCAGAACTTCTTCCGCCTCTATACAAAGCTGTCAGGTATGACAGGTACTGCTATGACAGAAGAAGACGAATTCAAGGAAATATATAAACTGGATGTTATCTCCATCCCGACAAACAAGCCTGTTATCCGTATTGACCACAACGATCAGGTATACAGCACAGAAAAGGGCAAATATGCAGCTATCATCGACAAGATAATCGAGTGTCACGATAAAGGACAGCCTATCCTCGTTGGTACAGTTTCCATCGAGAAGTCAGAGCTTCTTTCCGCTATGCTGAAAAGAAAGGGCATCAAGCACGAGGTCCTCAACGCTAAGCAGCACGCTAAGGAAGCTGAGATCGTTGCTCAGGCAGGTAAGTACGGTGCTGTTACCATCGCTACAAACATGGCAGGACGTGGTACCGATATCATGCTGGGCGGTAACGCTGAATTCCTCGCAAGAGCTGAGCTGAGAAAGCGTGAGATACCCGAAGATATCATCTCTGAGGCTATCGGTTTCGCTGATACAGACAATGAGGAGATACTTGCTGCAAGAAAGCTCTACCGTGAGCTTTATGATAAGTTCAACGCTGAGGTAAAGGAAAAGGCTGTTGCTGTCAAGGAGGCAGGTGGTCTCTATATACTCGGTACAGAGCGTCACGAATCAAGACGTATCGACAACCAGCTTCGTGGACGTTCAGGACGTCAGGGCGACGAGGGCGAAAGCTGCTTCTTCCTCTCAGTTGAGGATGACCTCATGCGTATATTCGCAGGTGACCGCCTTGAAAATATGATGAAGACTCTCAACGTTGACGAGGGTATGCCTATCGAGAGCAAGATGCTCACAAAGATAATCGAATCCTCACAGAAGAAGGTAGAGGGTCATAACTTCAGCATAAGAAAGAACGTCCTCAACTACGACGACGTTATGAATACACAGCGTGAGATCATCTACGGCGAACGTGCACAGGTTCTCGACGGCGAGGACATCCACGAGAAGATCCTCGGCATGATGGACGATCTCATCACAGACAAGGTAAACGCTTACCTCATCGATGACGAGGTAAAGGACGACTGGAACCTTGTCGGCCTTAAGGAATACTTCCTCGGCTGGCTCACAGGTCCTGAGGACCTTGACTTCGATGAGGACGATATCTCATCCGTATCAAAGGCAGATATAACCTCTGCTCTCAGCGAAAAGGCCGGAGAGATATATCAGGCAAAGGAAGAAGAATACGGTGCAGAGGTTATGCGTGAGCTCGAAAGAGTTATCCTCCTCAAGGTCGTTGATACAAAGTGGATGGCTCACATCGACGATATGGAAGAACTCAAGAAGGGTATCGGCCTCCGTTCATACGGTCAGAAGAACCCTGTTGTCGAATACCGTTACGAAGGTTTCGAGATGTTCGATGCTATGGTCGATTCCATCAAGGAAGACACTGTTCGTATGCTCCTTACAGTAAAGCTCCAGTCAAATGAAGCTCCTGAGCGTGAACAAGTAGCAAAGCCTGACGCTCCTAATGCAGGTGCAGGCGACGGCAGTTTCGACGGCGAGCCTGTACGTGTAAAGAAGATCGGCGACAACGATCCATGCCCATGCGGAAGCGGCAAGAAGTACAAGAAGTGCTGCAAGGGCAAGGACAATCAGTAAGTATACTAATTGAGAATTGAAAATGGAGAATTGAGAATGTTTTTTTGCGGATATGTCGAATAATTCTCAATTCTCAATCCTGCATTCTCAATTTCAGAAGGGCGGAGTTTTCCGCCCTTTGCTTTAGGAGATAATATATGGATATGAAAAAGCTGACATTGATATTGTCGATAATTTTCGCAATTCTTAGTTTCTGCGGCTGCGGATATGTCTTTTATACAGGCGGAAATGCAAGTCCTGCATATGCTTGCTTACCGATGATTTTTGAGCTAATTTGCGTTAGTATGTACAGAAAAATCAATAAATCCGATGATAAGGACGATAAACAATGAGCGGATACAGAGTTTTTGCCCGATATTATGACGAGCTGACGGCAAATATCGACTACAGGAAGCGTGGGGAATATTTCCACGAAATAATAAAGAAATTCAAGCAGACAAAGGAGAATATCCTCCTTGACCTCGCCTGCGGT
>JAFOMV010000058.1 GCA_017418765.1 Ruminococcus sp.
AATGTTGAAATGACTAATAATTTAGCCGAACAAACTGTAAAAAGCTATGTTATAAATCGCAAGAACTTCCTGTTCAGCGATACCGAGAAGGGTGCTGATGCAAGTGCAGCAGTTATGAGTATTATTGAGACAGCCAAAAGGAACAAACTTGACGTTTGTGGCTATCTTACGCATCTTCTGACAGTTCTGCCCGAATGGGGCAAAAATCCAACAGATGAAGAGCTTGAATCTGTTATGCCTTGGAGTGAATCACTGCCTGATTTTTGCAGACAGGAATATGATGAAATAAGACAATAAGCAAAGAGAAGTCCTCGAAATGATTTCGAGGACTTGTTTTTGGAAAATATATGCTCTGAATAAATGGCGGTTACTTAGCACCGGTTACAATATGGGCTAACGATAGTAAAAACAGCCAATATCATTTGTAATATTGGCTGTTAATTTATTATGCGGAATGGAACGTTTCAGATCAGCTTTGATCTATAGTCACAAGGACACTTCCGTTGGACGCCACATATTCAGTGCGAAAAGTGAGGTGCGCCTTTAATTCTTTATTTCACTTCTTTTGTTTTATGTTCTATCATTTTATCTCGTCAATAAGTTTCAGCATATACTTCTGTATCACAAGTGCATCCTTTGAAGTCACTCCGTCGTTATCGCCTGTTATATCTGCATTTATCTTTGCCTGCTCGCTGAGTCTGAACTTACCGGGATTTGCTATGAACTGCATTATGCAGACTGCATCTGAAATGTTAACATCTCTGTCAAGATTTGCATCGCCACGAACTGTCGATACGCTGTTTTCGTCATCGACCACTGTTACAGTGAAGCTTCCGTAGCTGATTTTGTCTACGGTCTCGTCGCAGGGGATAGTAGTATTCATTTTAAGCGGTCTGATAGTATATTCACCTGCCTTGGTATTATCAAACCCGGAAACGTCCAGCTCGTCTATGGAGGGCTGATGAGCGAAGTTATCCCACTTGAGGACTGTATCTCCGTTAAGAGTGCAGCCGCCGCAGCCGCTTATCCTTGAACCTGTAAGGTCAAGCTCCTCGCCGATCCTGTATATTACCTTTTCGGGAGCTTCAAGACTTATACTGCCTTCTGAGATGCAGGTTTTTTTATCCCTTACAAGGATATCGAAAACTGTCTCACCGAAGCTGGGACTAAAAGCGTAATAGGAATATCCGCTGCTGTTCAGACAGCTGAAATCGCTGAGCACCTTATCATCAGGGAGATTGGTAGGTGTAAGCGTGAAGTCGCACTGATATATGTCCGTATCGCCGTACTTTTCGAGTAGCTCGTCAGGAATTGTAATGGTTATAGAGCTTGCATCACCCATAGTGAAATGTCCCATATCAACATGGTCAATATATCCGTGATCATCATTGCTGTTGCTGAATATATCACATTCGAGGTCAAACTCCATGCCCTTCATGTCTTCGGTCCTGAGCACATTGTTTTGCAGCTCCTCGTCATAATCATTGGATACGAACTTATTGAAGGTCAGCCTGAACTGCTCGCCCTTTTTCAGCTCTTCGGGTGCAGGCTCCGTTGTTTCGGGAACGTTGTCGTCAACTACCGTTACATAGAAGCTGTCATACACGATCATGTCACTGAAAACGCTGCAATCAGTTGTATTGAAGTTAACAGGTTTGGCGGTAATGAGGTATTCTCCTGCTTTGGTGTTGTCAAAATTTGATATATCGAGGTCGTCGATAGTCAGTTCTCTTTCCTCTATCCTCCAGTCCTCGGATGTCTGTTCGTTCTCATTGAAAATTTCTCCGAAGCCGCTTATCTTACCGCCTGTTATGTCAAACTCCTCGCCGATATGGTATTCCCTTTTCTCAGGAGCTTTAAGGTGGATAACGCCCTTTTGTTTCACGCTTATCTTCTCAGCAATGGTGATGTCGATATCACCTTTCAGCTCATTCTGGTTATCATACTCGAAGGAAACGCTGTCCGTTGCAGTCATAGTAATTGTCTCAACCATGACCTTATCCTCCGGCAGATCAACTGGATCAATATTCACGAATATCCTGTATCTGCTGCTGTCGTTGTACTTATCCCTGATAGATGTAGGTATACCGAATAGCAGTGACTGTTCCGTGCCTGTGTAGAATTCGCCCAGCTCTATGGTATCAATTACATCTTCTCCGTCAGGTGAGGTTATGGTAATGCTTACATCTGCTCTGAATTTGAAATAGGGCGATCTTCCCACGAAAAGCGTGCCGTCCTCTTCCTTTTCGGCGCAGCATTCCCATACGTATATCTGTACAGGTATCTTATCCTGCAAGTATTCCTCAGTGATCTCGGGAGATCTTGGTATTCCGCCTTCGTGCTGTGAAGCATAGGCAGTTGTTACGGGGTTAAGCATCATTGCGGCGCAAAGGGCTGCTGCAAGGCTTCTTCTGAATGTTTTTCTCATGGTAATTACCTCATTTCATGTTATAATAGTATGTCTTTCAGGCGGCACAATTGCCGCTTGAAAACTGCATTATTTGAGAGTATAAACCTCTCCCCCTGCGGTAAGAGTGATGCTCTCCGCACGGGTATAGTCTACTCCCGGGAATGTCATCCATGTACTGCAAGTTCCTGCTTCAAACGCCTCTCCCTCTGTATCGCAGTAGCTGTAGCCCAGTTCCTGAGGAGTATAGTCGGTGCCGTCAACTGTAAGCACAAATGTCTTAGCGAACCTGTGCCAGTCCTCATCGAATTTATCGCATACATTGTAATAGTCGGTCTCGCCGCCTGCAAGGGCTGTACCGAGGAACTCAAAATTGAACTGGAACAGCGAATCATAAGAGCCGTACTCCGCATGGTTAAGCTTGTATTCAATGTTTCCGCTGTTGAGATACATAGCCGTGTAGAACTCCAGATATGACTCCTTCAGTGCATTTTTCGGCACTGTGAAGCGGTACTCCATATCCACATCATAGTCGAATATTCTGTTTACCGGGTCGCTGTCGAAGGTTATCTGCTTTACTGCTGCCACTACTTCCTCTTCGTTTATCATGAAAGCGGCAGGTCCGTCCATGCAGACATGGTACAAATTGCTGACCTCGGGGTCTCTTTCGCCGTAAGCATCCCACATACCGTATTCATCAAGTCGGTTATTGTAGCAATCCTCACTGAGAATATAGGCAAAAAGTTGTATCCTGTCGTTGTTTGCGGCAAGAGTCTCATCGTTGACAGTGACATCAAAAATCAGCTTCGGAGAGGACTGATCGCCTGTTACCGAGTCAAGCACTACATCGAATAGTCCGTCTGTCTGCGCCTGATCTATCTCGCTGTAGTGTCCCTCGTCAATAATTTCTGCGGTAGTCTCGTCGTTGCCGAAGAATTTACGGAAGCTGTCGCCAAGCGGACCGTAGCCCATAGCTGATGCGGCTGTGCCTGAGATGATCAGACAAGCTGCGGCAGAAGCAACAAGCTTGCCTATGATATTTCGTTTAGTTGATCTTTTCATGGTGATATCCCTTTCTGTGACGGCAGAAGCCTTTGCCTTTTCAAGCATTTCTTCCGCCGATATATTGAAGTGTGTATCACATACGACGTCCATAGCTTTTTTATAGCGGTTATCTTTCACAGCCAATCATCCTTTCTCAGTGTTTTTTTCAGCTTGTCCCTGCCTCTTTTCAGTCTTGTCTTGACTGTAGCCTCGGGGAGCTCCAGAATCTTTGCTATCTCGCTGACACTGTATTCCTCGTAGTAGAAGAGATGTATCGGTATCCTGTACTTTTCGGGCAGCTTAATTACCTCTGCGATAACCTCGTCAAGCTCATGCTGTTCATCCGAGGGCAGATCCTCAGGAATGGGTGAAGCTGACAGATATTTCTTGCTTCGGAAATGATTGTTGCATATATTAATCGCAACTCTGATGAGCCACGCCTTTATATGTTCATCCGAATCGAAAACGCCGTCGTATGTGTATAACCTCATAAAGGTATCCTGAGAAAGCTCAGAAGCATCGTCGGTATTGCGTACACAGCTGAATATGACTGAATATACCGTTTTTCTGAACTTCTCATATGCCCACAGGAATTTTTCATCTGTCATTGCTTTGTCTTCCTTTTTGAAACGTTTCATAGGGTCTTTTCAGGACCTTTACACTAATAATACACACTTGCATGGGAAAAGGTTTCACTTTTTTTCA
>JAFOMV010000059.1 GCA_017418765.1 Ruminococcus sp.
AGATAATTCATATACCAGGGGCAGAAATAAAGCCAGGCAGCCTTGTCATTCACAAGGTTTTCCAGTGAAGGTATGGAGTCATTCTCAGACATAGTCACCATCTTTTTGCCGCCTGTACTCTGCACAAGACTGTAGAATGTGGAGGCGATAGAGCTGAGATTCGGCTCTCCGTCGGCTGCATTATACTTATCATATCCCACTATATCGACAACGTCGTTGCCGGGGTACCATGAAGCTGATGCAGGAGATGTATAGCCTGTCCACACCCAGATAAGGTTATCAAGGCCGTATTCCTTTGTAAACTTCTCATACATAAGGCGATACAGCTTCTTGCATGGCTCAGGTCCTTCTGCTCCCCACCAGAACCATCCGCCCTCGGCCTCGTGGAGAGGTCTCCACAGCACCGGTACGTCAGCATCCTTGAGCTTTTTCAGTTCACCTGCGATAAGTTCAAGGTCTTCCAGCATTTTTTCATTCTCCCACGTTCCTTCCTCAAGAGCCTTGGAAATACTGAACGTAGTAAATGTCGGAGCAGCAGATTCCACATAGAAAGCAGTCTTTGTGCTCCCCTTTTCAAGCGGAACGTTCCAGTGCCATGTTACTGTAGCGATGCCATGATACTTGTTGACCCATTCGATAGTCCTCTCAGGAGCATGGTCACGCCAGTCGGATGTAGAATTATAGGCAAGGAAATCAATGCCTCTCACAGCAGGCTGCTTGCCTGTTTTATCCATGAGATATTCAAACTCTGCCTCATTATCCTTAATAAAGACATCAGGACTGTTCCACTGATTGTAGTTATGGTCGCCGCAGTATTCCTGCTGACCTGCGAGTATATGCTTTCCATAGTTATCGCAAAGGTAGCTGTAGAGCCTTTTCGCCGAATCGGATGCATCAGGATTAGTCAGTTCCCTTACAGGGCTGAGATTTGTTATGCTCTCATCCGCAGGCTTTATGGAGAGATAATCAATGAAAGTATATCCCCAGTAAGACCTGAGTTCAATGGTATTGCTGCCCTTTTTCAGATTTATGATACCGCCCGAAGTCTCAGTGAATTCCGGCGAGTATGGGAAGGTTACTTCCCCCTGATTCACACCGTTGATATCAAGATACTGCACCTTCTTGTTCGGATCGGAAGGTTCACAGTAACCGAACGTAAGCTCATACAGACCTGCTTCAGGCGCTTCTACTTTTACGCTGACAGATGTTCCCTTCTGATCTATGTAGGAAAATCCCTTTCCCGAGAATCCGCTCAGGTCTGTACCTTCCGGGAAATCTGACAGTTTGACGCCGTCTGTTCCGTTTGAATATATCTTTCCGCCGTCAGTACTTCCGTCCTCAAATTCATACCTGACAGCACTTTCAGCAGCTGCCGAAGGGAAAGTTCCCGTAAGAGTGGCAGCAGTGACCGCCGCAGTCATAACAGCAGCGATATTGTTTATTTTTTTCATATCAGGATACCTTTCATAAGTACATCTTTTATCAATATTTCGATATTTCAAGCTGAACATCACTGTGTTCCGGCTTAAACCTTTACTCAATATAATGATACCATATTTTCACTGAAATTGCAATAGATTTTCAAAAAAACTGCCAAAAGCTTTTGTTACCTTTTATGTACCGCTGCCGAACGTACCGACAGCAATGCTGCCGCCATAAATGCAAGCATGACCGCAGCTACACACATCTCCGACACTTTTTGCGAACGGTGTGACGGGTGATAGGAATATACAGACCTTATGATATCTTCCGATGGCATAAAGCTTATACCGTTTGCTTCAGCATATCTCTCAGCCTCAGAATTGTTTCTCCCTGAAAGTTCAAATCCATGCATCGGTGAAGCGCCCTGATTCGACGGTGCATATCCAACCGATTCCTTGCCGAGTTTTGTCAGCGATGACGGGATATACAGTTTTTGCAGAGCGCCGCACATAAAGAATGACCTCTCCCCTATCTCTGAAAGGCCGTCACCGAATGTCACATCTTCAAGACTTGTGCAGCCCGAAAATGAGTAGTTTCCTATACGCCTGATACTGCATGGCAGGTTTACTGTTTTCAGCTGCACACAGGCACGGAAGCAGGAATCGGGTATATCTGTCAGGCTGAGAGGTATGCTTACCGACGAAAGTGAAGTACAGCCGCAGAAACAGCCTTCGCCCAATTTTTCGACTCCCTCAGGTATAATTGCCTCCTCAAGTGAGTAGCAGGCGTAAAAGCTGTTTTCGCCTATTTTACGGATCGATGAAGGCAGCACTGCCTTTTTCAGCGATCTGCATCCGTAAAATGCGCCCCTTGCTATTTCTGTTACGGTACAACTGTCTATTACCTGCGGTATCTCAATAAACTCAGGTTCCCCTGTATATCCTGTTATCACAGCACGGCCATTTATTATCGTATAAACAAGTTCACCGTCATACGCTTTACATCTGACAGGAACCGCCTCTAAAAGCAATATCATAAAAACAATTACAAAAAATCTCATCATCATCTCTCCTGTTCATTTTTCTATAGGCAATACCGTCAGGTGTTCTTTATACGACATTGTCTATAGTTGATTCTAACAGATACACTTACAGGATTAAACCTCTATTTCATCTCTTTTTCCGACGTTATATGCCGTATTCCGACAGTTTCCGTCCTGTTAGCCATGATTCGCACAGGAATAAACAGGTGAATTTGTCGGATACTGCGTTATTTCCAGGCGAAAAAGGCTGAATATGTGTATTTCACACGTTTTTCACTTCTATCACAATTTTCCTGTTGTTTTTTTCTGAAGTGTATGTTATAATTTTGTCATAATGATATGGGAGGTAATTCAATGAACGAAAATAAAGATAACAGAAAACGATATACCGGCGCATTGCTTTTCGGTCTTTTGCTGATACTTATATTCAATGCTGTCATTATGCCTATGATGAATACTCAGCCTGTCAAGGAAACGGGATACAGCTTTTTTCTTGAACAAATAGAGGATGGGAATATCTCAAAAGTCGAAATAACCGACCACGAAGTCAGCTTTAAGACCAAAGACGGAAAGATGTACTCAACTGTCCGCATCGATGACCCGGACCTTGTAGAAAGGCTGAACGACAAAGGTGATATCGAATTTACGGGAGTTTCCACTCAGCAAAGCCCTCTGCAAAGCTTTCTTTTCTCATGGGTACTGCCGCTGATATTTCTTTTTACCCTGTACAGCGTTCTTTTCCGCACTCTCGGCAAACGTATGGGAGGTCTCGGCAACGCTATGTCATTCGGCAAGAGCAACGCCAAGATCTATGTTAAGGCACAGACAGGCAAGACCTTCGCAGATGTGGCAGGTCAGGACGAAGCCAAGGAAGCCCTCGAAGAAATAGTGGATTTCCTTCACGATCCCGATAAATATGCGGAAATAGGTGCAAATCTGCCAAAGGGCGCTCTGCTTGTAGGCCCTCCCGGCACAGGTAAGACTCTACTTGCACAGGCTGTCGCAGGCGAGGCAGAAGTCCCTTTCTTCTCAATATCAGGCTCCGAATTTGTGGAGATGTTCGTCGGAATGGGCGCAGCAAAGGTCCGTGACCTTTTCAGTCAGGCTGTAGAAAAAGCACCATGTATCGTGTTCATCGACGAGATAGACACCATCGGCAAAAAGCGTGACGGACAGATCGGCGGAAATGACGAGCGTGAACAGACCCTCAATCAGCTTCTTACCGAAATGGACGGCTTCGACGGCAAAAAAGGAGTTGTTATCCTTGCTGCTACAAACCGTCCCGAATCTCTTGACCCTGCACTCCTCCGCCCCGGACGTTTTGACCGCCGTATCCCTGTTGAACTTCCTGACCTTGCAGGACGTGAGGCAATACTGAACGTTCACGCAAAAAAGATAAAGCTTACAGATAACATCGACTTCAACGCTATCGCCCGTGCTACCGCAGGTGCTTCGGGTGCAGAGCTTGCAAATATCATTAACGAAGCTGCTCTCCGTGCTGTCAGAAACGGAAGAAGCGCTGTCGACCAGTCAGACCTTGAAGAAAGCGTAGAAGTTGTAATTGCAGGATATCAGCGAAAAAACGCTGTTATCTCCCAGCATGAAAAAGAGATAATCGCTTACCATGAGATAGGACACGCCCTTGTTGCCGCTATGCAGAAGGACTCAGCTCCGGTACATAAGATAACCATTATCCCACGTACCTCGGGCGCTCTCGGCTACACCATGCAGGTGGACGAGGGAGAGAAATTCCTCATGACCAAGGAGGAGGCTCTGGCAAGGATATCAACTCTTACAGGCGGACGCTCTGCCGAGGAGATAATATTCAACACCTGTACCAGCGGCGCTTCAAATGATATAGAAAAAGCCACCCAGCTTGCAAGAGCTATGGTGACCCGTTACGGTATGAGCAGTATTTTCGATATGATTGCGCTGGAGACTGTGAATAACCAGTATCTCGGCGGTGATGCATCACTTGCATGCTCTCCAGAGACCGCCGCACGTATCGACGATGAGGTAAACAGGATAGTGAAAAACGCTCACGCAAAAGCTGTGCAGATACTCTCCGACAATATCGATAAGCTCCATGAGCTTGCACATTATCTCCTCGAAAAAGAAACCATTACGGGCGAGGA
>JAFOMV010000060.1 GCA_017418765.1 Ruminococcus sp.
AGGATTCAGGCTATGTTGACGGCGAGATAGAATTCAAATGGATATTCTATGCGGCGCTGGATGAAAATTATGTGCCGCCGAATACAGGACTTTTCCTATCCAGCAGCAAGTTCTGGGTAGCTGCTATAGCTGTTCTTTCAGCTGTAACAGGCGGTATGCTGCTTCTTGTTTTTCTGAAAAAGAAGAAAAATAAACATCAGCTACAGATCAACGGAGCGTGAGACAGCACCTGATCGTATATGATAAAGTGATCGCAGATATGGCGGTCTTCTGAATAATAAAGAAAAAAGCGGCAGTAAGAAACAGCATTTTAATGCTTGATACTTGTATCAGATCTGTTTCCTACTGCCGTAAGTGCATATTAGTTAATTTTTATTATCATCAGGGCTGCTTTCATCCTGCTTGTCTTTATTTCTTGTGAAAAAGCTCACTGCAATAAAGATAATAGCGAGGGCGGAGATAACTATCTTACCCTTGCGGGAGTGCATGATATAGATAATGAAGCCGATTTTTGGGATAACGAAGTTTACCTTGCCGACATAATTCTTCCTTGTGACGTATGAGGAATCGGATTTATCGGCGGCATCTCCCTTGGTTTTGTATTTTCCATTGAAAATGCTGATAACTCTGTGTGTTACATACACATTGTTTTCTATGCTGAATGTGATAACATCACCGACGGAGATATCTTCAAGCTGTACATTACTGTTTACAAAACATATGGAATGTACATGGATAGAAGGTTCCATAGAACCCGTTGTTACAACATAGGGCTTTATTCCTGCAATGTAAAGAGCTGCGACTATCAGTGCTGTGATAATTACCAGCGTGGATAGCAGCGATGCCATTTTCTTTATAGTTTTCTGTACAGAGAGAACTATTGATACGATGGTATTTCTTACAGCTGCCATGATGAATATGCCTTTGCTGTATCATGATAAGAAGATATAAGATCACAAAGATTAACTGTTATCATTACGGCATCCCCTTTATAATTGATTGAGTTTCTCATTAATGCTATCATTATATCACGAAATAAACGAAAAATCAAGATGTTATGGATACATACTGCTACAGGAAGGAGAAATATAATGACAAAACGTGATCGTTCGGCAGTAAAAAGAATATATACAGTTTTTATGGCAGTTGTATTGATATTGACTTCGGTCATGCTTGGCTGCTTTGTCAAATACATATATAATGAGCAAAGAAACGGCGCAATGGCTGATACCGTTTCAGGGGATACTGTCGGCGATGATCTGAAATACCAGAAGATAAGCGTCACTGTCGGCAAAAAGAAAGACGAGCTTATCAAGCTTGACGGAATGATGCCTGTTTCTGCTGATGTAAAGGTAGAAAAAGGCGACAGCTCAAAGTCTGATACTCTGTGTGCTTATGATATCACCATCATGGACGGAGTAGGCAAAAGCTTTCAGCCAACAGAAGAAAGCCCCATAACTGTTGAGATAAAAAACGATGTTTTCAGCAAGTGCAGAGAAAAAGACCTCCATCTCTGGCATATCGACGATGCAGGTATCCGTGAGGAAGTTACAGATTTCACTGTTGACGGTGATTCGATAATATTTGCTGCAACCGGATTTTCATTGTATGAGGTCACAGCGGGTGAACCGCAACTCTGTACATATGAGTTCTACACCCTTGATGGTAATGACACATACCAGAAATACTACTATAAGACAACATCGGGAAAGCAGATATGTCAGCAGATAATCAAGAAGTCGGATAATCTTGTTACTCCTCAGCTTCCTGCAAACGAATCACAGAAGACCTTCTTAGGATGGTATATTCTTCAGGAAAATGGGGGAATTCTCAAAGCAACAAGTACTAAGGTGAATTTTGATGATCCCCAGGGATTTGTCAGCGGCGGAACGGTAAAGATAGGTGCTGTTTATGAAGACTGCGTTTATCTTATATTCCATGACCAGTATGACGATAAGCTTAAATCAGAGCCTATCGTAGAAACACGCCGTGGTATCCTGAATAATGGCAAGGCAGTTATCTCCGTCGATGGCGTTGAAGTCACCTACGATGATGACAAGGAAAGCTCTGCTACTCATATGGTTTTTGCAGGCTGGAGTACAGTACGGGTCGAACCGGGAAAGTCCGCTGCCTTGGTAGGCTACAATGGTAATGATTTTATCGGCACTGTTGAAGTAACCGAGAATACAGAGCTCTATCCTGTATTTACAGAATGCGCATGGCTTTCGTTCTCAACAGGCGGTATCGCTCAGGGAGCTGAATCAATTCCGCAGGTGATGCAGAATGTAAACGAGCCTGTTGAAAAACTGCCTGTTCCTGAAAGAGACGGCTATAGCTTCGAAGGCTGGTATACAGACGATACATTCACGAAGAAAATAGGCGACGAACAGGGCCATATCCTCAGCAGTATCGACGCTTCTGACCTCCCCGGAACAATGGAGTTAAAGGACGGCAAGATATATCTGAAAGAAGATACCAAGCTTTATGCGGAGTGGACTGCGGCTGAGACAAAGTACACAGTCGTTATCTGGAGACAGAGCATAAATGATAAAGTTAATACTGCTGATGACAAGAAAACATATGACTATGCTGAAAGCTACTCGTATAATACAATAACAGGAACCAGTGCATCAGTTCCCGATGATCTTAAAAACATGAGCGGCGATGACTATAAGGGCTTCTATTACAGGGCGTGTGACAGCAGCAAAGTTGTTGCGGGTGATCGTTCGACTATCCTTAATGTTTATTATGACCGTATGAAGGTCACTTATCAGTTTTATACCAGTAACAGCTATGGTACAAGGGCTGTAAATGATATGGTCGGATTATATAATCAGCGACTTTATGATTGCGGTTATACATGGCCGTCTGTAACAAATAAAAACTATATGTATTATTATGAGGCCAACGACGGATCCACAATGGGAATGACCTATCTGGACGCATTTACTCATATTGAAAAAGAAAACAGATCAGATACGAATGGTTCTACATATATCACTCAGAAATATTACAGGGATTCAAATAATAATGCATCAAATATTTATCAGATAAGACAAAGGCTTGACGGAACATACACTATGTCATCCGACTTAAAAAATGATGCATGGACAGAGACACATTTTGTAAAAAGTAATAACTCGCAATTTGGTTTTTCCAATAAGTTCAATGGCTTCACTGTAAGCTATTACTCACTGGGAAGTTTTACTACTAATCCAAATCTGGCAGCAACTGATGGCTCGTCAGTTCCTTACAATAGCAATACTTATGACCTTTATGTTTACAATAAGCGTGACCGCAATAAGCTCGTCTTTACAAATCCAAAGGACAATACTGTTTATGAGACTAAGTCTGTACTTTACGAAGACACCCTCCCTCAGCCTGATAATGTACCCGAACCCCCTCCAGGCTGTAAGTTCAAATGCTGGACATATGACCGTGAGGGCAATCAGGCAGTAGACTTTGAAAATGATAAAATGCCTGCTAATAAGCTGGCTGTCTATGCACAGTGGGAAAAACTCCGCTATCTGGTGGAGATAGACCCTAACGGCGGTAAGTTCGAGATACAGAGCGACGGTGAGGATAACAGCGGATACTCTACATGGTTCTGGGTAAACTATGACGATACTATCAGCGAATACAAAAATGTAACAAGAAACTATCGTATGTCTCAGGATGGACATTACTACTACAGATACCTCGACAGAGAATACTATGACCTGGGAGATGAATACTCAGAGGGAGAAGCAAGCATTACCGACAGAAGCGCAGGCTATACTAAGGAAGCTAAAGACGCTACCGACCTCCGATATAGATATGAGGAGGCGAGAGATGCCTACCGATACGCAGGATGGTATAAAGTGCAAGAGGATGGCTCGGAAGTGCCGTATCAGTTCGATGACCCTGTCCGTGAGAATACACGTCTGCGTCTGCACTGGAAAGCTCTCGGTACATACTATATCAAGTATGAGCCCGGCGAAGGTATACTTGACGATCAGGACCACAGCGAAGATCAGTTCAAGGTAATGGATGATGCGGATTACGCCGACAAGGCACACGTTGTTATAACGAGAACTGTCAGGGAAACTCCCGATGGAAAGAACTTCATCGGCTGGAGACTGCGAAACGATCCATCAGGAAATCTTTACTATCCGGGCGGCGCATTTGAATTCAATTCCGCTTATGCTGAGAAAGTTATCGATGATGAGGGTAA
>JAFOMV010000008.1 GCA_017418765.1 Ruminococcus sp.
CAACCACAACTACTACAACAACAACTACAACTGCAACAACAACCACACAGATCGCTACAGCAGTAGTCAAGATCGACAAGCAGGATGTTTACAGCAAGGAAGTGCCTGGTGCTCAGCTTACGCTCACAGGTAAGGATAAGGCTGGCAATGCTATTATCTTCAATGCAGATAATGTAAGTATTGCTGATGATGCTAAGCTCATAAAGGGCAGCGGAGATTCTATTATCTGGAACTCAGGTACAGCTCCTACAACAGTTACTATCACAGACGGTACATATGTACTCCATGAGATAGCAGCTCCAAATGGCTATGTAGTAGCAACAGACATCACTTTTGTTATCGATGACGGCAAGGTCGTTTCAGTTAACGGTGAGGCTTCATCAGCTGAAACTATCGTAATGGTAGACGAGGCTGAGGTTACAACAACTACAACAACCACTACTACGACAACCACTACTACGACAACAACTACAACAACCACTACCACAACAACCACCACAACCACTACTACAACAACCGAAACAACTACTACACAGATCGCTACAGCAGTAGTCAAGATCGACAAGCAGGATGTTTACAGCGCTGAGATCCCTGGTGCTGAGCTTACACTCACAGGTACTGATAAGGATGGAAATACTGTAACATTCAACGATGGCGTTGTTGATACAGCAGATGACGCTAAGCTCGTTAAGGGCAGCGGCGATTCACTCATCTGGATCTCAGGTTCAGCTCCTACAACAGTTGAACTCACAGACGGTACTTATGTACTTCATGAGATAGCAGCTCCTACAGGTTATGAAGTTGCAACTGATATCACATTCGTTATCGATGACGGCAAGCTCGTATCAGTTGATGGTCAGGCATCATCATCTGAGACTATCGTAATGGTAGACGAGGCTATCCCGACAACTACATCTACAACTACTACAACTACAACAACCACTACTATTACCGAGACAGAAGCTGCAACAACTGTTATAGCTACTGCTGAGGTAAAGATCGATAAGCAGAACGTTTACAGCGAAGAAGTTCCCGGCGCTGAGCTTACCCTCACAGGTAAGAATAGCGATGGCAGCACCATCACATTTGCTGAAGATGCTATTGAACTTGGTCAGGACGCAGTTCTCGTAAGAGGCAGCGGCGATGATCTCAGCTGGATCTCAGGCAACGGTCCTACATCTGTTAAGCTCACAGACGGTACTTATGTACTTCATGAGGTTGCAGCTCCTACAGGATATGTAGTTGCTACAGATATCACATTCGTTATCGAGGAAGGTGAGGTAGTATCAGTTGACGGTGAGGCTACATCAGATCATACAATTACTATGGTCGATGAGGCTGAGGTTACAACTACGACAAGTGCTATACAGCTTAATGAGGAGGTAACAACTTCTACAATAGGCGGTATCATCGATGGCGGAGATGTAACAAATTCAACCACTACAACTACAACAACTACTACTACTGCAACTACAACTCCGGCAGTTACCGCAGTTCCTGCAACTACCGCATCATCAGGCGGTTCATCAAGCGGCTCCAAGTCATCAGGCGGTTCAGGAAGCAAAACAAATGCTCCTAAGACAGGCGTAAATGGCGTTGGCGCTGTTGTGGCTGTACTTGCTCTTGCAAGCGCAGGTGCATATCTCGCTCGTTCGAGAAAGCATGATGATTAATGATCGTAAGTCAGCAATGACGGACGAATAAAGCTAACGGCTCCCGTTTTCGGGGGCCGTTTCCTTTTTCTTTTATAAAATCCTTGTCAAAAATAAAAAAACGTGTTATAATAAATATGTACTCAATAACCGCCTTTATGGCGGTTATTTCCCCGAACTTTGTTCGTGGAGCGCAGATTCTTTATAATATTAGGAATTTGCGCATCACATTTCTTTGTGTCAAGCTCATTTTTTCCCTGAATGGCAAAACATAGTGCAGGAAAATTTATCAATATCATATTTTTTCTTGCTGAGCAGACATTAATAAAGTTTATGCGGAATGGTTCCGTAAATCTATTATCGGAGGTGCGTTATGAGCCCTGACCCTTGCGGGAGCTTGAAAATTTATCCCTTGATACGGCGCTGGCTCATGCTCTCTGACCTTCGCCGTAAATAACGGCGAAAGGAGCTGTCTGTATTATCTTGCAGGCAAATAATGAATATGATCAGTTTTATAACTTCTGAAAACGGTGTTCTGCGTGAGCTTGAAGCACCCGAAGCAGGATGCTGGATATCCGTTGTAGACCCTAACCCTGAGGAGGTAAGGGAACTTATCGAGGAATATGGACTCGACAGCGGATTTGTAAGGTCATCAATAGATGAGGAGGAATCATCACGTATCGAGCGTGAGGATGATCAGACTCTCGTTATCATCGATACCCCTGTATCATCAGTGGATGATGACAAGACAAAAAATTTCTACACAATGCCTATGGGCATCATAATCACAGATGAGTATGTATTTACCATCTCAATAAAGGAAACACAGATAATCAAGGAGGCTATGCGAGGCGGAATAAGGAATCTGCGCCCTGCATTCAAGACACGTTTTGTGCTTCAGCTTCTTCTGAGAATAGCGGCACTTTTCCTCACTTATCTGAAACAGATAGATAAGATATCATCCGCAGCAGAACAGGAACTCCATGATGCTATGAAGAATGAGCTGCTTATGCAGCTTCTTGCACTTGAAAAATCATTGGTATATTTCTCTACTTCACTTAAAGCAAATGAAGCGACTATCGAAAAGATATTCCGGGGCAGAGTGATAAAACTGTATGATGAGGATCAGGACTTACTTGAGGATGTTCTCATCGAAATGAAACAGGCGATAGAGATGTCAAGCATATACACGGGCATCCTTTCAAGTATGATGGATGGTTTTTCATCGGTAATATCAAACAATCTGAATATCGTAATGTGGCGCCTTACTATAGTTACTATCCTTATGGAGATACCTAATATCATATTTGCCCTTTACGGTATAAATACAGTCGATCTGCCTATTCCGTATACGTGGTTCCCGATATCGCTTGCGGCGGTCCTTACAGCTATTGCAGCTGCTATATTGGTAAAATGGAAGAAAAAATAGTACTGTTTCAAAGGTGCACAGAGATGTGTGCCTTTTTAGTTATATTTACAAAAAAACATGTTTTCGTTGACAGAGGAAGTGAAATATGATAAAATATAAATTGAGATAGTTTTTTTTATTGAAATATCGCAATTTCAATAATTACACGGCTTTATATTTGTACAACAATACAAAGTTTCGTTCAAACAGTAAAAAAGTGCCCCATTTCAAGCATTTATTTATAAGGGGAGTTATTGTCCGAAAGAAGATACAGTCTTTGGAGGGAAGTGATAGCCTTGATCGAGCACGAAACTTGCGAAAAAATCATACAGACTTACTACAAAGAGATATACAGCTACTGCTTCGCAAAGCTCAGTTACAGGCAACATCCTGCCGAGGATTGTACTCAGGAGGTATTCATTGTATTTTTTTCAAAGCATGAAAAACTCAGCGGTACAGACAACATAAGGCTGTGGCTCTACCGTACTGCGGATAATATCATCAAAGCCTACATCCGTAAGAATTACGGCCATGAAGTGAGCATCGAGGATAACCCCGAGGTGTATAATATACCTGCGGAAAGCAGCTTCCCCGATGAATCCGCTGACGATCCCTTTGAAGTGCTTACCGAGGAGGAGAAAAAACTCCTTGAAGCTTACTATGACACTGATTACGGACAAAGAAGCGCTGCTGCAAAGAAAATGGGGATATCTCTTGCAGCTATGTATCAGAGAGTGCATAAGATCAAAAAGAAACTAAGAGATGATCCAGAGAGAAAAGGCTGATAATATCAGCACGAATGATAGGGAAGGAAACAGGCTGCTTTAGCACTGCCGCCTGCAATGTATGGAAAAAGGAGTGATGTTCGGATGAAAGAAACAGATAGTAATATTCCGAATAGTCTGACTGATGAAGCAATGCTGAGCGATCTGCAGCATATGCTTGATGAGGAACTGGCAAAGCCTGATGATGAGAAAGACTTTGATGCCATTCAGGAGATCACGTCCGCTATGGTTGAACTGGCTGACATACAGCCTCCGCCTCCGCCCTCAGCAGACTTTATTATCAATAAAGCAGCAGAAAGAAGAAGGTCTAAGAGGATAAGTCATATCCGCCGTTTTACAGCAGCACTCAGCGCTTGCTTTGTAGTCGGCATATCCCTTAACTTCTACACTCTTGCTACTTACGGAGAAAATATATTCGAGGCTATACTCAAAAGAACAAGAAGCGGTTTCACTATAGATCTTTCACGTATGGCTCATAACGATGACAGAGCGCTTCCTGTAACAACTCAGGAGCATCATGAGATAAGGGTAACAGGTACGGCATGGTATGACCCGTTCCTGCCATGGCTGTCTATTACAACCAAAGCGCCTGTAACTACGGTCACTACTGAAACATCGGCTGATGTTAAGGAGAATGAAGTCCATGACAAAATGGCTGAGTATGTAGCTGACAGCATGAAGGCTCTTTGCAGTGAACACGATGTTGTTCCGTTTGTTCCTTCTAAGATACCGCCGGAAATGGCATTCAACGGTTCCTTTGATCTGAAGGAATCCCACTACGAGCATATGGAGGATTCTGAGGACTTCGATTTTGTGTTCGATAATGGCCACAAACAGCTTTTCAAGATAACACTTGAAAAGTACAGATCAGAGGATGATCTGCCCGAGGTCCTTATCCCAAGTGATAATACCGATTATATCGAGGGCGAGAGAAACGGTACTCATGTATACGCTTTCCCGAACAGAAACAGGGTAACAGCAATTTTCGTACATGAGAATATCACATATACTATTACAGGTTATAACATTTCCGCTGATGCCATAATGGAGCTTGCCTACAGCTTCGTGCCGTCCGATCAGGACATTAAGTGAGGGCAGCGGAATGAGATGGAAATTATTTACGGCAGCAGCTCTCGGAGCATTGCTGATGTGTGTTCCCACAGCAGGGAACGTCTATGCGGCTGATTATACTGCATATGATGAGTATGAAAAGGCGATAGGCCTTATTGAAAAATGTACGCTGACCTGTTCTGCAACAGAGGGCGGTGTTATATATATAACGGCAAAAACACAGGTTTCTTCCGCAATGGAGGAAGTAGGTTATAAGAATATAACTATCCAGCACAGCGATGACGGTGTTAACTGGAATGACGAACAGGTTATCAATGATCTTACAAAAAGCAATGTAAGATATTACAATATCAATAATCTTAAAGTGCAGGCAAAGGGTACAGGTTACTACAGAGTAGTGTGTGTCCATTACGCAAAGGGCGTACCTTTCGGAGAGGATGCGACACAGATACAGACCGCTATCAATACCTCAGCGGCATCGTACCTGAAACCGCCTTCATCACCTGTCACTACGGCAAAGGTGACAACATCTTCATCAACAACGTCTGCAAGGACAACTGCCACAACTGCAAAGAATACGTCAGCAGCTACGGTACATTCGGGAAGCAGTACGGCAGCATCATCGGGAAGTGCATCAAGCACAACTTCCGCCGCAGTTACAACAACTAAAAGCGGCAGCTCAGGAAGTCAGACACCGAAAACAGATTCTCCTTCAACAGGTTCAAAAGCTCCGCTGGGAGCAGCAGTAATGCTGATCGGCTCAGGTGCGGCAGCTTGGACTATGAGAAGAAAAGATCAATAATAATAAAAGCCATAATATCCGGGCGGATGTTATGGCTTTTTCATTGTATCAGATAATAAAAAGGCGAACCCGAATAATTCGAGTTCGCCTTAATATTTACAATTCCGAATTCCGCATTACGAATTCCGAATTAATGATTCGCAAGCGAATCATTAATACATTCCGCCGGCAGGCATTGCAGGAGCAGCAGGTGTGTCTTCCTTGATATCAGCAACAAGGCTCTCTGTTGTAAGAACCATTGAAGCAACGGAAGCAGCGTTCTGGAGTGCGCTTCTTGTAACCTTAGTAGGATCAACGATACCTGCAGGGATCATGTCTGTGTAAACCTCGTTGTATGCATCGAAGCCG
>JAFOMV010000061.1 GCA_017418765.1 Ruminococcus sp.
CAGGTCGATTAAATCCTGTTTCGTCATGCTGACGTTCCTTTTTGCTCATATATTCGCTCTGATAGGAGGAAAGTCAAAAGATAGTTTGGGACAGCGCTGAGTTTTCAGCTGAGCGAATTTTCGGTCGGAAAACTATATGATTTTGAGCTGGTTAATCCTGAGTTCCCGAAAGTTTTTTAGTCTACATTTTGCGCCTTACGCGGTATAGTCGCAGGGCACTGCACCTTGAAAGCCTTATATGCCTCGTTCATTATATTGACAGGCTTTGTGGTAATAAACTCTTTGTCATACACGATGGCATGCTGTTCATGCAGATTCATGAACATAGTCTCCGTTGTAAGTGATGTGTTGCTGAGTTTATCTGACATCATCTTAAGTGTTGCCGCAGCAATGAATGTCATCATCAGATGCCCGCGTAGTGTATCTTCGGATTCAACGTTTATAGGAAGGATCTTTCCTCCCTGCTTACAGATTTCAAAGATCTTCTCCACCTGATCCCTCATGTAATAAAGAGGGAGCAGTTTATCTGTTGAAACTTTGCGTGTGGTTATGAGAACAAATACTCCCTGTTTTTGCAGATCATCAAATATATCTGCCCCAGTGAGGTTCTCGTCCCCCGCTCGTTCGATGGCATGTTTTTGACCCTCGTTGTGCATTGTCATATCCTTGCACAGATATGCGTAAGCCGGTCGGTTTTCCTTTTCGCCGATCTTACAAGGAATGCATTTTATATATACAAGCCTGTTGTTATACAATACAGCATTTGGTTTTGATACAAGGTTATTCAGATGCTTCTTTATTGCATTCTGGTAAACTTTGAAATTGCTCTTCATGCGAGCCATAAAAGATACTCCTGCATCAAGCAGAGCATCCGCGTTTTTACCAGTGTAGTATCCGGCATCAAGGATGGCGAATTTTGTATTGATTCCGTTTGCCTTAAGCTCGGCTATCGTTCGTGTTATGGTACTTACATCAATTACATTGCCTGCAACATAACGGAAGAACAAAGGCATTCCCGTATGCTGTTGTACAACGTAGATGAGACGGAGCTCCTCGCTGATAACCCCGTTGTGATTGTTGATAGCGGTCAGTGGAAATCTGATGGAATTGGGCAGACCTGAACTATCAATCAGAACACCATCATCAATTCCTTCAGCTTCTCCTTTGCTATCAGCCGAGCTGTTCTTTTCAAGGAACCGGAAGTATTCCTTAAAGAAACACCGCTTGGCATCTTCACTGCCTATATCGACAAGGGCATCACTTATCCTTTGTGATGCGAGCTGTGCCTTGGGATAAAGATACTTTGCGTACGTAAGCTCCCACCAGTCCTCTGTATGACAGTTGGCATACGATGTTAGTATGTAATACGACAACAGGGCATGTAAGGTGTCGCTATTCCTATACTTGATGGCATCCACAGCCTTTATGAGACCGCTTTTGTTGAGGAAACTATCCAACAGGAAGACATCGCCAAAGGAAACGATCAGGGTTGGGCGAACAGGATATTTTGTTTTCCGCTGCCTCTTGGGCTCTTCAAAATCGGCAGGAACGGGACTGAAAATGTTTGACTCTACATCATATACAAACAGTCCTCGTTCACGGCTTTTAAATATACCCTTTTCCTTGTCGATAACCCGACCAAGGTATATTTGATCGCCCTTACCAACATTGGAACCCTTACGGACTGAGTGTGTTGCTGTACCATACTCTATGCCATTCACTACGTTATAGTTGATATACATCGGCATCCTCCTATATGTAGACTAAGTTTTCAAAATATATCTACATTATAGCAGGTTGCATAGTGTATTACAAGCATAAACGTGTAAGAAATACGATATTTACAAGCTTTTCAAGATGCTTTGTAGCTATAAAAATAGTTGTAGACTAAAATATAATCGGGAACTCAGGTTTATTCATTAGGCAATATTACGGTATCCGGCGGTGAAATCAGCGGTAACACTTTCGGAATAGAGTCGCTGAATTACAGCATTTCCGTGTCGGGCAATCCTGTCATTA
>JAFOMV010000062.1 GCA_017418765.1 Ruminococcus sp.
GGCACATTATGACAAAGCAAGCCGTCGAGCGAGCGGAGTCGCCTCCGCTGGCAGTTCACGATACGCTCGTAAACTCGCTGACTCTGTACAAAGCTGATACTCTGCTTTCGCACGTTGGCACATTATGACAAAGCAAGCCGTCGAGCGAGCGGAGTCGCCTCCGCTGGCAGTTCACGATACGCTCGTAAACTCGCTGACTCTGTGCAAAGCTGATACTCTGCTTTCGCACGTTGGCACATTTATGACAAAGCAAGCCGTCGAGCGAGCGGAGTCGCCTCCGCTGGCAGTTCAAGATACACTCGTTGGCACATTATGAGAAAACAAGCCGGCGAGCGAGCGAAGCCGCTTACGCCGGATGTTCAAGATACATTCGTTGGCACATTATGAGAAAACAAGCCGGCGAGCGACCTGAAACTCATCGTTCTGCAAGAAGTAAGCGAGTTTACGAGCGTATCGTGGTCGGGGTCAAGCTGCCGTCAGCTTGCACTTGACAAATGGGGTGCGAATTGATATTATTATAGTGTAGGAATTATCTGAGCTTTGCTCTGTTTTTTGGGAGGTATCCGTGGAAACCAACGAACTGCATAATATCATACTGGAGCAGCTCCGTCAGAAGCAGCCTCTCTGGTCTAACTGGATGATAGGCGAAAGGATCGGCTCAGGCGCTTACAGCGCAGTTTATAAGATAACCGCTGAACGTTCAGGCAGAGTGGATACAGCAGCTATGAAAGTCGAACCCATTGTTCCCTCTGAAAGCGCTATGCGTGACGAAGAACGAAAAAAACGCTCGATCGAATCAAAACGTGAGCTTGTCATAAACGAATCCAACATAATGCATAAACTCAAGCATTGCCCTAATATAGTCGCTTATGAGGATGAATCATTCTTTGACCTCATTATTGACGGAAAGGCAGAGGGATGCTATTTCTGTCTGCGTATGGAGTATCTTAGCTGTCTGGGTGACCTGCTTAAGAAAAAAGGCGCTTTTGAACTGTCAGAAACAAATATACGCCGCCTTGCTTCTGATATAGCAAACGGCATAAGGGCTGCCCACGATATGGGGATAATACATCGTGATATCAAGCCTTCCAATTTCTTTCTCGATGAAAACAGCGGCGTTTTCAAGCTGGGGGATTTCAATATCTCAAAGGAAACTGAATATACACGCACCTTTGCAGGCACAAACGGCTACCTTGCTCCTGAGGTATACAAAGCAAAATCAAATGCAGGAGAATACTACACAAAGCTGGCTGATATCTATTCATTCGGCATCTGCCTTTATGTGCTGATGAATGATCTGTATATGCCCTTTGAACGTGAATACAATATCTCTGCGGAAGAAGCCATAGACCTGAGAATACAGGGCAGAGAGCTTCCGCCCCCTGTAAACTGTTCAGCAGGCCTTGCAAATATCATACTCCGTGCCTGTGCATATGACAGGCGTGACAGATATCAGTCCATAGATGAACTCATACTTGATCTGAAAAGGCTGGAAAAAGTACCTGTCAGACCATATCAGCAGATAAACAGCCCATTTCACCAGCCTGCGCCGCAGCAAAACATAAACCATCCGCAGCACAGCAGCGAACAGCGTCAGGAAAAATATGCCCGCAAAACTGCCATAAGCGCTTTCAATCCCGTTCCGCTTATCGCCGCAATAATAACTATGCTTGTCCTTGCAGGTCTTGGGGCGGCAGTTTTGCTTCTGCTCAACGGCGATACCTCACCTTCTGTAACACCTATAACCTCCATACGCTCAAACGCTGATTCCATTGACATAGCAATACATGAGAATGTGGAGATAACCGAAGTGGAATGTCCCGACACGATCAGGCTCGACAGCAAGGACCCTATGTTCGGATATAAGTATTCAACTGAGCTTGTCTCCTCTGACAGCAGTCTTGTACTGTATGTAAATGATGATTCGGACAATACCCTTTGCTGGGATTCACCTGAGGGAATCTCTGTATCAGCTGTCAGGAGGGGCAATGAATACTCCGTCACACTGGACGCTACTGATTCGTTCGGTACCGATAAGGATACTGCTGTGATATTCTATAACGACAGCAGGGATGTTTCCTGCAAAGTGGATGTGCATATAAGGAATACAGGCCCTTTCAAGGATGATATCCGCCTCTCGTCAAGCGATCCGTCAGTTATAAGCTTCAGCGAGAATGACAAATTCTCACTTAACGGCACAGGAAATGTTACTATAAACTGGATGTACGGTGGAGAGATAAAATACAGCAAAGACATAAAAGTAGAAAAATGAAGCAGCTTCCTCTGAGAATATCAGGGGAAGCTGTTTTGTCAGGAAAAGGATATTATAATATATTTCCCCTGATAGTAAGTGTGCTGATGCCCGGCTGTACTGACCATTCTCCTGTTGCGGCATCCTGAATGAACTGGGCTGCCGGTACTGTTATCTGTCCGCTGAGGCTGCTGAATACTCCCGTAGTTTCACTGTAGCTGTAGTTGGTGCCGGCACTCCACTGTGTACCGTTGAATTCCGCAGTAAGTGAACCCAGTGCAGGGGTAAAGGTATCGCTGAAAATAACATCATCACCTGCTGTTACGGTATTTCCGCCGAAATTCTGAATAACAAAAGTATAGGTCACTTCTCCGTTTGCCTCAACAGATGATGGACTGAGCGCCTTTGTTATAGCAAGGTCGATAGCATTATCGGCTGTTATCTTTTCGGATACAGTGATGGTTTCAAATCCGCTTCCGCTTATGGATGCAGTATTTGTGATAGAAGCGCCTGCACCTAACGGAGCGAAGGAATTTGTTCTCGCAGAATAAACAATAAGAGCATTACCATCCGCAGGAACATTTATCCCTGTGATGGTAAGGGGCGACACAGCTGTAACTGTAGGTGCGGTCTGAATAACACCGTTAACATAATATCCGACAGTGCCTTCATTATAGGTCAGCGGAACTGCTTTAACGCCTGTTTTGCCTGCTGAGTATGCACCGAGATCATCTGTTACGGTGATATTGCTTACAGGTGAAGAACCTGTGTTCACTATGCTGATGATATATACTATATCACTGTCAGCGGAATAGGTGTTGGTCACTGCGTATTTATCAGCGGAAAGCACCTCAATGATCTCGCCTGCTGTTATATTTGAATTGGTAACATTGCCGTTATATGAGAGGGTAGCCTGATTATAAAAAGTTGCCATAGATATACCTCCTGATTCATTGCAGAAAGTGGGAAATTGCTCCCTTAAAAGCAGCACTTAACAGGTAATTCCTTTACAGCACTGCCTTATATAATATGCTGACATCAGGATAGTGTTACTTTGCTTTACCTTTGTTTGGTTTAAAATCAATAAGATATTTGTCGATACATTGTACAAACTAACAATAATCTTCGTATATTCACTAAAAAATATTGTATTTATTGACATTGAGAAGAAAATGTGTTATAATACTCTAAACAAGCACTATCTGCACTACCGGATCAATGACCATAAGTCATTATATTAAATCTGACTATCGGAGGTGACAGCAGTATGGGCAGAAGCGATAATAAATATTTATGGCTTCATGAGCTCTTTGAAGAAATATCAAAAGTATCCTCTGATGAGGAATTATCAGCTGTAATGTTAAGGTATCAGGAAGAAAACAACGATAAGGATATGTCTGCTGTCCTTCAGGATATCAGCTCCATGACTAAAGAATTGCTGTTTTTAAGGAAAATAAAGCTTCTCAGCGGCAATGACCATAAGCTTTCTGCGCTATCCTCAGATGAACGCCGTGAACTTGAAGAAGCTGAAAAGATCATAGATGAGAACCGCTTTGAATACTATTTCCAGCCTATTGTCAACGCAAGTGACGGTGAGATATACTCATATGAAGCGCTCATGCGCCCTAAAAGCAGTATGAAACTGGGTCCGGGTCATATCCTTAAATATGCAGGCATGACAGACAGACTTAGCGATATCGAGCGTTTCACGTTCCTTAATGTTCTCAGGATAATCGATGAGAACAAGGAAAAATTCGGTGGAAAAATGGTTTTCATAAACAGTATCCCCGAAGCAAAGCTCAATGTTGATGACCTGCGGGCCATAAGCAGACTCCTGCTGAAACATTCGGATACTGCCGTTATCGAAATGACTGAACAGTCAGAAGCCGATGATGACAGTCTCGAAAACATGAAAGAAAGATGCAGGAACATGGGGGTAAGGATAGCTGTTGATGACTATGGCTCAGGCTATTCAAATGTAAGCAATCTGCTTAAATATATGCCTAATTACGTAAAGATAGACAGGTCACTGCTCAGTAATATACAGAACAGCCCTAAAAAACGTCATTTCGTAAGAGAGATAATACAGTTCTGCCATGACAATGATATACTCGCTCTTGCTGAGGGAATAGAAACAGCAGAGGAGCTCCATGCGGTAATACTGCTCGGTGCAGACCTTATACAGGGCTTCTATACTGCAAAGCCGTCACCTGACATAGTGGAAACTATCCCTTATGATATCAAGCATATGATCTCAAGATACCATCAGGAACGTGAAGACGGCAGAGGACAGCAAATGTATTTCGCTGACAGCCATGAACACATCTACCTTGAAAGAATGGTGAAATCAAACATAAAAAAGGTCATGGTCGGCACTAAAGGGAACGGAGCTGTTACGCTGTCAGGCGATGCTTCCACTGACACTCAGGTCAACATCGTCATCGAAAAGAATTACTGCGGCAGTGTTACTCTCATCAACGCATGGCTTGCAAATACGGGAAACAGACCCTGCATAGACATAGGCGAAAACTGCGATGTCAAGCTCATACTTAACGGCGATAATACCTTTGATATGGGCGGTATCCGTGTACCTCAGTCTTCAAGGCTGACTATACAGGGCGAGGGAAGGCTTACTATCAACCTTGACAGTACCGAATATTACGGCATAGGCAACGGTATCGGCATTTTCCACGGAGATCTCATTTTTGAACAGTCAGGCAGGATAACCATAAATGCAAACGGTCAGACAGGTGTTGCCATCGGTTCGGGAAGCGGCGGAAATATCTTCATCAAACAGGGACAGTACCGCATAAAGCTCAGAAGTGATGTGGGGCTTGGTATCGGTTCTATGTATACCAACTGCAAAATGTTTATACACGACTGTGATATCGGCATAGAAGCTACACTTGCAAGAGGTGCGGCTATAGGTTCTATCGGCGGCACGAGCGATATCGATATATACAAGACATCCGCAAAAATATTCCTGACAGGTCTTGAACTTGTAGGCATAGGGGCTGTCGGAGGTGAAAGCAGCAGGCTTTGTCTCCATGATGCAAGTACCATCATAAACATAAACGGCGAAAGATGCTCTGCTATCGCAGCCCTTGAGGGCAGTACCGAGTTCGACATTGAACGTGCGGCACTGCGGGTGGATTCAAGCGGAGTACAGGCTCTCGGCATAGGAGGATTTACAGGCGATATCCGCATATCTCAATCCACAGCAGATACTCATATAAGAGTAGAAACTCCTATGGATATGTCGAAATATCTGAAAACGGATGAAACTCCCGAAATTTCCGGAAGATTCCTTTTCACTGTAAACGGCGAGGATATCTACAGCATACATAATTCATAAAAAACGGGGAATGGCCTTTCATAAACAAGGTCATTCCCCTTTCATCATATTTTTTTGTCGGATGATGCTTCATCCTCATCATTTACCTTTTCAAGCTTTGCGATATAGGCGCAGAGCTTTTTTGTTTTTCCGCTGTCAAAATCAATGGTAACAATGATATCACCGCTGATAGGAAGTACGCCGCTTACCGTGCCCTTTCCGAAAAGGCGGTGGACTACTCTGTCTCCCGTTTTGAATGATACAGCCATATTTATTCAGCAGGCATTATAAGCGCAGCGATAAGATACGCCATAACGCCTAAGCCTGAGCAAAGTGATGCAATGACTGTGATAAGCCTTATGAGAGTAACATCTGCATTAAAGTACTCTGCAAGACCTGTGCATACTCCAAAAATGAGTTTCCCTTCTTCTTTTCTGTGCAGTCTTTTATCCATAGTTCATCTTCCCTTCATGATATACTCTGAATATATCAGAGATCTCTCTTGTCATCGCTGCTGTAGTATGTTTTGTTATTGCTGCTGTTATCATAATTATTATTGCTGCTGTTGCCGTAATTATTATTGAAAAAATTATTGCCGTTATCAGCAGGCATTATTACAGCTGCTGCGATATAGAGAATCAGTCCGCCTCCGCCGAATACGCATGATGCAACTGTGAGTATCCTTATGATGGATACATCTACGTTAAAGTAATCTGCAAGACCTCCGCATACACCGCAAATTATCTGTCCTTCTGTTTTTCTTAATAACTTTTTCTGCATGATTCATCTTCCTTTCAAGATCATGGATGTTGTTTTATTTCAGCCGCTGTGTGCGGACTGTATCAGTTATTGTATGTTATCTTCTTATCGCCTGTGCCCTTTTCGATGGACATGGTATACTTGCCGCCTGCACCGAAATCAGATTCAGGATTTGTAAGTGCAAGCTCTATATCGCCTACGCCTGCATCGACTTTGATATTGCCGTTGACAGTACCTGCAAACTCAGTATCGCCTGTGCCTGTCTCAAAGCTGAATCCGCCTACCTCAGCGCCCGATATGTCAGTATCTCCGACACCGCTTTTTATCCTGAGTTCGCCCTTTGATGTGATATTTCTTATTTCCATATCGCCTGTTCCCGCAACAAATGAACAGGAATCACAGGTAATATTGGATATCTCGCTGTCGCCTACACCGCAGGTTATGTCCATTTTTCCGCAGGTAATGTTGTTCAGTTCATTGTCGCCTGTACCTGTGTTGAATATGATATCTCCGAATTCAAGATCAGACATATCGATATCCCCTACTCCGCTTCTGAGGTCAAGCTTTTCGTATTCCTTTTCGGGGAGTGCTATCTCCACTTTGGGGTCTATATTAGTAAACAGCGTGATATTCACCATAAAGTTTTTAGTTTTAGGCGATGATATCATAAGAGTATCGCCGCTGAGTTCTGCTTTATACTTTTCAGAAACAGACGTTGCCGTTACCCTGATATCCTTTTCGTTGGTTTTCTTGATGGTTATGTCGCAGTTTTCCATATCAATGCTGATATTATTCACATCGGAAACACTGAAAGTGTTATTGAAATCAGCAGTTTCGTAGTACTTGTTAAGGTCTGTATTATGGCAGATGATACCTCCTATAACGGCAAGTATAAGACCTGCGATAAACATAACGAGACCTGTGATGATAACAGCCTTTGATGCGGACTTCTCAGTTTTTCTTCTGATCTCATCCTGTTCGCTGTAGTATTTTTCAGACATTGTTCTGACCTCCCCTTCTTGTGATTAAACCTCTTATCCAGTCTGCCATGTTCCTTATAAGCTTTCCGCAAGCAGGTATAAGCTTTCTGAATACAGGGCCGCCTATGAGTACGAACAGGCCTGTTATCATAAGACCGATACCTATTGTGAGTATAGCTAAAGGCGGTATTTCAAAAAGCATATGAACGCCTGCAACTATAAAGGCTATACCTGAGAAAATAATTGCGCCTATCACTGCGATCAAAGCTATCAGCAATGAAAAAAGTACAGCGAATACTGATATTATCACAGGCAGCCATATGGGGAATGTGAGTATCAACAATATCAGCTTCAGCCAGAAATTCTCAGTTGATCTTTTGTTTTTGCCCCCGTAGCTGCCCTGCGGCTGAACATTTTCATATCGTGGAGGAAACTGTGAAGCATCTGCTGTATGGATACCGCTGTCACGAAGGATACCATCTGCTATTTCAATGGGATCACCCAGTTCTGCGGCAGTTTCTTCTTCTTTTCCGAAGCCTGCATCGAGGAAGACCTCCTCGTAATAGGAAAGTGCATCATTTATATCGTCTTTAGGAAGTCCGAATTTTTCCAGACGCTCACGCATTTTAGTAAGAAATTCGATCTTATTCATTAGTTTCCACCCCTTCATTTAATAGAATACTGTCTACTTTTTTCTTGTGACTGCGCCATTCCTCACGGTACTCCTCAAGGCTGTCAGTTCCTTTCCCGGTGATACGGTAATAGCGTCTGTTCCTGCCCATATACTCTTTATCATAAGTTTCAAGATACTCGCCCTTCTGCAATCTTCTCAGAACAGGATAGAGCGTGGATTCTGAAACGTCCACTGCTTTGCGAAGGTACTGTGTTATCTCATAACCGTAAGTGTCGTTCTGCTGAACGATCGAAAGCACCATTGCATCAAGCAGTCCTGCATTGATAGAAAAACCCATACTGTAACTCCTTTCATCAGCGGTTTGTCTCACAGACATATTGCAGAAACAATATTTTGTCTGCTGTAGTATTTGCTTTATGACAATATTATACGCCGTATAATATTATTTGTCAAGATAATATTGTGATTTTTACAAAGCTTTATATAACTGCACAATATCCTCGTTACAAACGCACCGCTAATTGTTGGTTTAAAACAAAAAAATCGTGAAGGCCCCTCATCAAAAAGGTTTTCACGATTTATGTACTGCAAGCAGTTTATATTATCCTGCCGCTGAAATGATCTATCTCATGCTGGATTATCTGCGCTTCAAAGTCACGGAAAGTCTGCTTCTTTTTCTTTAACCGGTGATCGAGATACTCAACAGTGATGAACTTATGCCTCTGAACAGGCCTTACGCCGTCAAGGGAAAGACATCCCTCCTCGGTATCATATGTCTCCTTTGACTTGTCGGTTATCTCAGGATTTATCATAGCAACGGCTTTTCCGCCAATAGCGGCAACGAGGATGGTCTTGTGTACGCCTATCATATTCGCTGCCATGCCCACACATCTGTCCGAATTTGCTGCGAGAGTGTCGAGGAGGTCACGTACTGTCTGCATATCCTCCCTGCCTGCGGGCTCTGACTTTCTGCCGAGGACAAGGGGATCTCTTACTATTTCACGTACCATCAGGCGTTCACCTTCATTTCCGCATTGAGAAGCTGTACATACTTGAAGCCGTACTCATCGTAGCTGTTGAACGCTCCCTTTATTGTAATGCTCTGTCCCTCCTCAGGGTAGTCATCGGGGTACTTATGATCGCCGTCAAGCACGAACTCTATTGCCTGCTGACAGCAGGCTGTAGCGTCAGGGACTATAGCCGCAAAGATGTACTTATCGCCGCCCTCGTCATGATAAACGCTGAAATTGCCCTCAAGCTTGACTATCTTTCCCTCGTACACATCGGGATAGAGTATCATATTTGAAACAGTGCTGTATATCATGGTGCTGCTCATTGTTGTCAGGTCATAGTCGATACCATCCTCGGACTTCTGTGCCTCGGAAGAAGCCTGTGAAGTCTCCGTGTTATCGGACGCCTCTGTACTGCCGCATGAAAACATTGAAGTCAGGCAAAGCAGAAGTGACAGGACAAATGCAGTTTTTCTCATTTTTCGCCTCTCCTTGCAAACATTGAAATAATACAGAAAATAAAGAATACCGCTATGTCAGCCGCTACTATTGTCGAGCCTACGGGAGTTCCCTCCAGGATAGCCAGAATAAGTCCTGCCGATGCACATAAAAGCGATATTATCACGGAGCACACGATAACGCTCCTGAAACTTTTGAACACTCTCATTGCGGAAAGTGCAGGGAATATTATGAGTGCCGATATCAGCAGTGAGCCGACGAAGTTCATTGCAAACACTATGATGACTGCGATAACAACTGCGATAAGCAGATTGTACAGGTCTGAGCGTACACCCGTAGCCTTTGCAAAGCTTTCATCAAAGGTAACGGCGAATATCTTCGTGTAAAAGAAAAAGAAGACCGCTGCTACGATTGCCGACATGATAACGCATATCACAACGTCTTTCTGTGAAAGGGTCAGTATTGACGTTGAGCCGAAAAGGGTACTGCACACATCCGCCGACAAGTTTGCCGAAGTCCTGCCGTTTTTAGGGGCAAGGTTCATCAGCAGATATCCCAGAGCAAGCGCTCCTACCGATATCATGGCAACTGCGGCATCTCCCTTTATTCTTGTATTCTGCCCTGTCCTCAGCAGAAGGACAGCCGAAACTACGGTAACAGGCATTATTATCAGCATATTGTCCGTAACATTGAGAACTGTTGCTATTGCCATTGCGCCGAATGCAACGTGTGAAAGTCCGTCACCAATAAACGAGAACCGCTTCATTACCAGTGTCACACCGAGAAGCGATGAACAAAGCGATATGAGAAGTCCCACTATAATAGCGTATCTTACCGCAGGAAACTGCAAGTATTCCACGAGCTTGTCAAATTTCTCAGTCATCGTCCTCACCTCCCATAACAGAAAGGAAAGCCTGACCTATCCTGCTGTTGAGATAGTCCTCTTTAGTGCCGAAAAACTTCTGTTTACCGCCGATATGCAGGATATGTCCGGCATACTTCACAGCGGCATTCATATCATGTGAGACCATTATAACAGTTATGTTGTCCTTCTTGTTAAGGCTGTCTATCAGCTCATACATCTCATTTGAAGCCTTCGGGTCAAGACCTGTAACAGGCTCGTCAAGGAGTATCATCTTCCTTGCAGCACAAAGCGCACGTGCAAGAAGCACTCTCTGCTGCTGACCGCCTGAAAGTTCACGGTAGCAGCGGTTTGCCAGATGAGTTATCTCAAGACGCTCCATCATATCCTTTGCCAGCTTTTTTTCTTCTTTGTTGTAAAAGGGGCGAAGTCCGCAGCGGTTGACGCATCCGGACTGCACTATCTCTTTCACTGAGGCAGGAAAGTCCCTCTGCACCATAGTCTGCTGAGGGAGATAGCCTATCTCATTCTTTTTGACCTCGCCAACGAAATTAATCTCACCGCTAATCTGAGGTTTCAGACCGAGCAAAGCCTTTATAAGCGTACTCTTTCCTGAGCCGTTTTCGCCCAGTATAAAGAGATAATCACCGCTTTCAACGGTGAAGTTAAGTCCCTTTGTGACAACGCTTCCCTCATAGCCAAGGGAAACGTTCTCGCATTTCAAAAGTGTTCCCATATCAGTCAAGCACCTTCCTGAGAGTTTCAAGATTTTGCTTCATAAGCGATATATAGGTCACACCGCTGCTGACTGTATCAGCTGTCACCGACTGAATGGAATTGAGAGTCTCTATATTGCGGTCCTTGTTAGCTGAGTTGTCTATAACTGCCTGAGCAATGGAAGGGTCAGAATTTTCAATAGTGAATACTGTATCAAGTCCAAGCTCATCAAGCTTGCCCGAAAGTCCAACAATTGTCTCAAAGCTTGCCTCTGTTTCGGCTGAACATCCTACAAATGCGGCATAGTAGTCGATGCCGTAATCGTCAACCAGATAACGGAAAGGGAATCTGTCGCCGAAGATTATGGTCTTGACCTCAGCATTTTCAGCCATATCGGTATATTCGCTGTCAAGGTCATCAAGTTTCGAGGTATATACTGCCAGATTCTGCCTGTATGTATCAGCATTGCCGTTATCTATCCTGCAAAGCGAATCGCAGATAGCATCACAGCATATTTCAGCATTTCTCAGTGAGAGCCAGACGTGCTCGTCATACTCAGGACCTTCATCCCCGTCTTCTTCCTCCTCAGCTTCCATGCCTTCCTTTACTTCTTCTTCCTTAGCGAAATCTCCCAGTACATCGAGAAGCTTTATTACCTGCATATCCTTGTTGCGGGCTTCCCTGAGAGCGTCATCGACCCACTTATCGGATTCTCCGCCCACATACACGAACATATCGCAGTCGGATATCTTCATTATATCCTCAGTGCTTGGCTGATAATTGTGAAGGTCAACGCCATTGTCAAGAAGATAGGTTATCTCCACATTCTTGTTTTTCCCCACTATCTCACGGGTCCAGTCATACTCTGAGAAAGTTGTACATATGATCTCTATTTTGTTCGGGTCTGAGGAAAGCTCTCCCTGTGCACATCCTGCAAGCGAGCAGGACAGCAAAGCCGACATAACAGCCGCTGTGAATTTTCCTGATAATGCTTTCATAGTATCTCCCCTTTTGAATTTGATAATCATTTTCAAATCCAATTATACTTCATTATCCTCACATTGTCAAGTACCTCAGGCACATTTCATGTATTTTTCACAGATAATCGCAAAAGATCCCCGAATAAGCTTTCGGGGATCTTCGGTCTGTAATTTTACAGGAACTGCCGCATATCATCGGTAAGTTTATCTTCGGCACGCACAAGCCGCATGGCTATATCCTTGGAGCGCTCGTCTGCCGCCTGATACTGGTTCATATACCTGCACAGCGACTTGATACCCATGTTGCAGCCGTCTATCATCAGCTCGGCTATCATGCTGTCACTGCCGTCCGTTTTCAGCTTCACGTTGGTTTTCAGCCACGACATTCCCTTTGCTACGGGATTCGGCTCTTTTCCGTCGTCGCCGTAGTCCGCCATCACCTTTACCAGATCGTTCTGCAATTTCTCGTTCTCGCCCTTACTGTCGATGAGAATGTCCTTCAGCTGTCTGTCGGAGACATATTCCAGCACCTCGTCAATGGATGAGATGCCCATTTTTATTCCTGCGTCACATTCACGCAGAAGCTTTATAGTGTCCTGTTCGACCATAAACTATCAACTCCTTTGATGA
>JAFOMV010000063.1 GCA_017418765.1 Ruminococcus sp.
ATAAGCCTTGCAGTCTGTGCAGTTCTGACCTGCATTGCCATTTGCTGACATGAAGGATACTATTACATTTCCATCATTGTCAACAAAGCTGTATCTCTGTGAAAGATCGGTATTTCCTGCTGTCATGGTAATGACGCTTGTACCGTTGTAATTGATGGAACTGCCGCTGTCGCCGCAGTCGATAGGTTCCTGACCGTTGGCGCATATGTATCCGCCGTTAAGGTTGACATCGCCATTAGAGTCGAATGCATCGTGGTCGCCGTTGGCAGAATTCACTACTGCAAGTCCGCCGTTGATGTTGAGTGTGCCTGTGGATGTGGACATCATCGGACCACGCTGTTCAGTCGTTGTGTCAAGCGCACCGCCTGCCGCATTGAAGCCGTCATCACCTGAGATGATATAGACTGTACCGCTGTTCTGGTTGATAGTTACGCCTTCGATACCCTCATAGCAGTTTGCAATGAATATCTGAACGGTCTCAAAGTCGTTCTCAGCTTTTTCACCGATATTCACAGCTGCCTCTGAGTGAATGCCGTCATCGCCTGCATTGATGGTGAATACGCCGCCTGTGATGTTTACATCTCCGTCGGAATGGATCGCATCATCGGCTGAATCCAAATTGAATGTTCCGCCGCTGATATTTATTTCTGTGCCTGCTTTCAGACCCGTTGTGCTGTCGGAAGCAGTATCATCAGTTGAAGTATTCTCTTCGGCAGTGATATTTGCAAGCTGTGTGAAGCTTACCTCTGTTTCGGCTGTTCCTTCCTGACCGAAGCCGCCATTGAAGCTGCCTCTGCCGCCGAAACTTCCATCGGGCATCTGTCCGAAGTCCTCGGGCATTTCACCGTTTCCTCTGAAACCTCCGTGACCGCCGAAGTTATCTGTGTGGGTCTTGGTGGACTTTTCATATCCGCCGCCTGATGTTATATCGAATGTGCCGCCTGTGGCAGTAAGTGCTGTTTCAGCCTGTATACCGTCATTTACGGCTGTAATATCAAATTTTCCGCCTTCGATGTAAACAAATCCCATGCCCTCATCTTCGGCGTTTGTGGACCTGATACCATCGCTGCCTGCGTCAACAGTAATATCACCGTCAGCGATAGCAACGTAGTCTTTGCCCTTGATACCGTCATTTGCGGCATTTACTGAGATAGTTCCGCCTGTGATAACGATATCGTCTTTACTCTGTATGCCGTTTTTGTAATTGCCGTTGACTGTGAGACTGCCCGAACCGTTTATTGTAAGGCTGTCCTCACTGAATATGGCTGCACTCGGAGCGTTTTCGTCCTCGGTATTTGCATAGGTCTTGCCGTCGGAAACTGTATTCTTGCTTCCCTCAGCAAGAGTTATGAACACCTTGTCAGCATCCTGAACGTAAATTGCTGACGAATCAGAACAGGTTATATCTGCGCCGTCAAGCACAAGCTGTACTTTGGCTTTGGGGGCATTGACGATTATCTGACCATCCTTGAGAGTGCCTTTGATAAGATAAACGCCCTCTTTTGTGATAGTTACGCTTTCATCGCCGAGAGTGACAGTTTCTGTTATCTCGTTATAGGATGGGTCAAGGTCTCTTTTTGAAAAAAGATCGCTGTCGGAATTTTTTACATTTGAAAGGGAATCTGCTGACAATGATGAAGAATTATCTTTTTCGGTTGATGATCCCTCGGAAACTACGCTTTCATTGGCAGTTTTTTCAGTATTTTCGGATGCACTGCATCCTGCTGTATATGCAGCCATAGTAATTGCTGCTGTAAGGAACGCAAGAGTCTTTTTGATGTTATTTAAGTTTTTCATAAATTCACCGCTTTCTGTCGTTCCAATTCCCCGGATTTAGATGTTTTTTCTTTCTATGGTTGTATTATAAAACATGGATATGTAAAAACGGTGATAGAAAACTGAATTGGAGAAAAAAGAATGTGATAGAAAATGTGACAGTAAGGTGTCAGAAAGATTTTTCCATTATACGTTCAAAGTCCGGCTTCATCAATATGAACTTCCTCAGCTGTTTCAGCAGACTTACCGAACGTTCACGGCTCTGCTCACGGTTTTTTCCTGTAAAATAGCGTTTCTCGGCGTACACATCAGTGAGGTATCTCACCGCAAGTTCTCCCGTACACCACAGCACTCCATAGTAAAGGGACTGCACTTCCCTGTCTGTCAGCATCCCGTCAAGCCCCTCGGCAAAGCCCCTGGTCAGTGATTCAATGTCGCCTGTACCTGCGGAACGCACCATATCCCCATAGTCAAGGGCGGCATAGCC
Organism: Ruminococcus sp.; assembly: GCA_017418765.1. The sequence goes on from JAFOMV010000063.1 coordinate 2,264, forward strand.
GTTCATGGCTGTGTCAAGATCTATGACTGTGCATGGCTTACCTATTATGATGTTGTCAGCCTTTGCATCGCCGTGAATATTACGTTTCGGTACATCGGCGAATATCTCATCCAGTTCATTTCCCAGTTTTACAAGTATGTCTGGAATATCGCCGGACGGGACTGCGGCTTTCAGCTTTTCAACATAAGCACTGTAATTGTGGAAATCTTCGATGGCAGGGCTCAGTTTCAGCGGCACAGCATTGATGCTTCTCATGAATCTGCCGTAGGAAAAGCCGATGATGCAGGGAATATCGTCACATTTTTCGCTTTCTGCATATGGGTACATCCTCCACGTACTGCCGCCCCATTCAGCGCAGTTTTTGCCGTCATGACGCAGAAAATTCGGGACACGTACTATCTCCTCATCGACAAGAGCAGACTCTATCTGCGAAGTATTCAACATCACCGCCTCAGGACAGTGGAAAACTTCACGGTTGAGAGATTGCAGCACATACTTTTTTCCGTTCAGTGAAGTCACAAGAAAGGTCTGGTTGATATGTCCCTTTTCAAGCCGGACCGCATCCTTTGCGGAAATGCCGAAAAGCGCCGATATAGCGTGTATATCCATGATATCCTCCTATGAAAAAGGGCGGATATTATCCGCCCCATACATTATTAATCATTTTAGTGCCAGCGAGCGAAAGCAGATAAAGCTAAACGCACAAAGTAAGGCGCTTGCGCCGAATCGTGATTGCGGTCGAGCTGGCGTCAGCTCGTTAGTTTTTGAGGCTCTGCATAGGTGCAGGGATACGTCCGCCGCGATTGATGAACTTGGCAGGGGATTTCTCCCTTACAGGCATAACAGGACCGCTTCCGAGAAGTCCGCCGAATTCGAGAGTATCGCCTTCCTTCTTGCCTATAGCAGGGATAAGACGTACAGCGGTAGTCTTGGAGTTGACCATACCGATAGCGGCTTCGTCAGCGATGATAGCGGAAATTGTCTCAGGGCTTATCTCGCCGGGAACAACTATCATGTCAAGACCAACAGAGCATACAGCTGTCATAGCTTCCAGCTTTTCAAGGCTGAGTACACCTGCAACTGCCGCATCGATCATGCCTGCGTCCTCAGATACAGGGATGAATGCGCCTGACAGACCGCCGACTGTTGAAGAAGCCATAACTCCGCCCTTCTTTACAGCGTCATTGAGCATTGCCAGACAAGCAGTTGTGCCGTGAGTACCGCACATCTCAAGACCCATTTCCTCAAGGATATGGGCAACACTGTCGCCTACAGCAGGTGTAGGTGCAAGTGAAAGGTCAACGATACCGAAAGGCACACCAAGAAGTTCGGATGCTCTTGCACCTACAAGCTGACCCATACGGGTTATCTTGAATGCAGTCTTCTTGATAACGTCTGCCAGGTCGTTGATAGTAGCGTCAGGGTACTTTGTAAGAGCCGCACGTACAACACCGGGGCCTGATACGCCTACGTGAATCTCGCAGTCAGGCTCGCCTACGCCGTGGAAAGCGCCTGCCATGAATGGGTTATCCTCAACAGCGTTGCAGAATACTACCAGCTTAGCAGGGCCGATGCAGTCACGGTCAGCAGTTCTTTCTGCGGACTCCTTGACTATCTGACCCATAAGCTTTACAGCGTCCATGTTGATACCTGACTTTGTAGAGCCGATATTTACGGATGAGCAGATATTCTGTGTTACGTCCAGAGCCTCGGGGATGGACTTGATAAGAGCCATATCTCCTGCGCTGAAGCCCTTGTGTACCAGTGCGGAATAGCCTCCGATGAAGTTTACACCGCAGGTGTCAGCCGCTCTCTGAAGTGCCTTTGCGAATTTTACAGTATCGCCGTCAGGACAAGCAGCAGCAAGCATTGCGATAGGTGTTACGGATATACGCTTGTTTACAATCGGTATACCGTATTCCTTTTCTATCTGCTGACCAACAGCAACCAGATTGCCTGCCTTGGATACTATCTTGTTGTATACCTTTTCGCAGGCCTTGTCTATATCAGTGTCGATACAGTCCAGCAGTGAGATACCCATAGTTATTGTACGGATATCGAGACATTCGTCCTGTATCATTCTTATGGTTTCAAGTATATTGTATACGTTGAGCATTAACGGACATCCTTTCGCTTATATAGTGTGCATTGAGTTGAAGATATCCTCATGCATTGTGTGGATGGAGAGTCCGAGTTCCTTGCCCAGAGATTCCATGCGGTCGACCAGCTCTGAGAAATCGCCCTTGATTGATGAGATATCCACCAGCATTATCATAGCGAACATATCCTGTAATACGCTCTGTGTTACCTCGATGACATTTACGTTGAACTCAGCGCAGATACCGCTTACCTTGTG
>JAFOMV010000009.1 GCA_017418765.1 Ruminococcus sp.
ACACTGTCAGCGCCGCCTGAAAGTCCGCATACAACGGTATCGCCTTCTGAGAGAAGCCGGTTTTCCTTAATATGTCTTAATATCTTATCTGTCATAGTTACTGTGCATCAGCAGGAGCTTCGCTGTAGTCGGGGTTTGAGAAACGTGTATACTGACCGTCCCATACAAGTTCTACAGTACCTGTTTCACCGTGACGGTTCTTAGCGACGATACATTCTGAAATATTCGGTCTCTGGCTTTCCTTGTTGTAGTAAGCCTCACGGTAAAGAAAGAGAACGATATCGGCATCCTGCTCGATAGAACCTGATTCACGGAGGTCTGAAAGCATAGGACGCTTATCTGTACGGCTCTCAACGGCACGGGAAAGCTGTGAAAGGAGAATTACCGGAACATTCAGTTCTTTTGCCATTACCTTGAGCTGACGGGTTATCTCGGAGATAACTACTACACGGTTATCCGAACGGGAAGTGGATTCCATAAGCTGGAGGTAGTCGATGATGACCAGACCGAGATTCTTGGTACGTCTTAGTTTAGCCTTCATCTGCTGTACTGTCATGCTTGCGGTATCGTCAATGAAAAGCGGGAGAGTGCTGAGATAGCCTGCACTTGTAGCAAGTTTTACCCAGTCATCTCCGGAGATACGGCCGTTTCGCAGAGTATTGGAGTCTACCAGTGCCTCTGTAGATAATATACGTGTGGCAAGCTGCTCTTTGGACATTTCGAGGTTGAAGGTAACAACTTCCTTTTCAGCACGTCTTGCCACATTTGTAGCGATATTCATGGCAAATGAAGTTTTACCCATACCAGGACGGGCAGCAATGATTATCAGGTCGGACTTATTAAGACCCGATGTTATACTGTCAAGGAGAGTAAAGCCGGTTCTTGCACCGACATACTTGTCTTTGTCGGGACCCGATATCTTACCGAGACGGTCATAAGCCTCTGCGATGGCTTCTTTCAGCGGTATAAGACCTCTTACGTCACGTCCCTGACGGATGTCATATATCTTCTGTTCAGCAGCATCCAGCATAAGAGAAGCGTCATTTTCGCCCATTTGTATGTCTTCGAGGATATTCCTTGCAACATAGCCCAGACTGCGAACGTAGTATTTATCCGACACTATCTTGCAGTAGCTCTCGATATTGGATGTCGTAGGCAGAAGGTCAGCTATCTCTGAGAGGTAGCGTCTTCCCTCGGCAGGACTTTCAAAGATGTGGAGCTTTTCGGCTTCGTTGAGCAGAGTAACGATATCCACAGGAGCGCCTGACGAGAACATTCTCAGGATAATGCTGTATATTGCGCTGTGCTGCTCGCTGTAGAAATACTCCGGCTTGATCAGTTCGATAACAGTGGGAAGTATCGATGGATCGGCGATTATTGCTCCTAAAACGGACTGCTCCGCCTCGATGCTGTGGGGCAGCTCTCGGGCGGAGGTGATGAAATTATTATCGTCCATTGTTTACTCCGTTCAGCCTTCAACGACTTCAACGTCAATAGTTTCGGAGATACCGTTATAAAGCTTGATAGCAGCGGTATAAGAACCGAAATTCTTGATATCAGTGCTGAGGGTAATCTTCTTCTTATCCAGCTTAACTCCAAGCTGCTCGCCGACAGCATCAGCAACGTTGCCTGATGTTACAGAGCCGAAAAGTCTGTCATTTGAACCTGCTTTAGCCTTGATGATGACTTTCTTGCCCTTGAGCTTTTCAGCTGATTCCTTAGCTGCCTGGATATCCATATCTATCTTGTGCTGTGCGGAATCCTGCTGACCTTTGAGCTTATTCATATTCTCGGGAGTAGCCTCTACGGCAAGTCCCTTTGGAAGGAGCATATTTCTTGCAAATCCATCTGCAACATTTTTCATTTCGCCCTTTTTTCCTGAACCCTTTACATCCTGTAAGTAGATAACTTTCATATTACTACATCCTTTCCTGATCTTTAACGGGATTATCTATCCTGTATTCATCAATAGCTTTTGTCAGTTTCTTAGAAGCTTCATCAAAAGATACATTTTCAAGCTGTGCAGCCGCCATAGTCTGGTGACCGCCTCCGCCAAGCTTTTCCATTATGACCTGAACGTTTATAGCTCCCAGCGAACGGGCAGATATATTTATTGTTCCATTTGCTTTGTATATAACGAATGAAGCTTCAACATCAGTTATACCGAGAAGCTCGTCAGCTGCCTGCGGAGCAACGATCCTTATGTCATCCGACTTGAAATCGGCAGTGGCTATGGCGCAGTTTTTATGTATTTTTGCAGAAGCGACTATCTGTGTCTTTCTTCTGTATGAGTCAATGGAATTGGAGAACAGCAGCTTTACGGCAACAGTGTCCGCACCCATTTTTTTCAGATATGCAGCGGCTTCAAAGGTTCTTACACCTGTACGCATAACAAAATTTTTCGTGTCAAGCATGATTCCTGACAGCAGTGCTTCTGCATGGCAGCTTTGTATCTTTACATCGCCTTCAAAGCGGAAGTACTGAATGATCTCTGTAACCATCTCAGAGGCAGATGAAGCATAGGGCTCGTGATGGAATATAACTGCGTCATCAATGAAGTTGACTGTTTTGCGGTGATGGTCGATCACCACAACTGATTTTGCTCTGTCATACAGTTCAGGACTTTCGATATAGTCCTTATTGTGTGTGTCAACTATAATGAGCAGATCATTTTGTCCTATAGTCATTTCTGCGGTCTCGGGAGTGATAAACAGCTCCTCTCCGGTCTTTTCTTCAACGAAGTCTATCAGATTTGCCGCAAGATTTTTTGATCTGTCCACGACAATATGAACTTCTTTTTTCAGCAGAGCCATTGCACCTGCCAGACCGCATGCCGCACCTACAGAATCCAGATCGCCGAAACGATGTCCCATAATATAGACTTTATCCGAGCTCATTACAAGGTCCTGCAGAGCATTTGCGATGATACGTGTTTTGGCACGTGAACGTTTTTCAACGCCCTTTGATACTCCGCCGAAGAATCGATAGCCGTTGTCAGTCTTGACAACAGCCTGATCTCCGCCTCGTCCGAGAGCCATATCAAGGCATTGTCTTGCGATTCGTTCACTCTCTGCAAGTGTATCAGCACCCCTGCCGACTCCGATTGAAAAAGTCAGCGGATATTTATCGTCTATCTTGATGTTACGAGCGGCGTCAAGTATCTTGAATTTTTCACTTATAATATTGTCAAGATGTCTGTTTTCGATGACAGCATAGAATGAATTTGAGGCAGTACGCTTGATAAAACCGTTAGTCTTGCTCATAAATATTTCTATAAGCTGTTCTGTTTCGAGAGTAGCTCTTGCTTTTTCACTTTCCTTGGCGTTCTGAATTATCTCGTCATAATTGTCTATGGTGATGATAAGAACGTTCGGGTGAGCTGCATCAAGGTCTTTTTTGATGTTTATAAGCTTTGTCTCGTCGTTGAAATAAACAACATAAAGTGTGTGATCGCCCTTGATGTATTTTTCTGCGATAAGCCTGTATGTGCTGCCGTTGATGGTACACATCTCATGAACAGAGGTTTTTAGCGCTGCCGGGCTGACATTCACATATGCACTGAAATCATTGCCGTATGCATCCTGTCCGAGACTTATTTTTTCCTGAAAAAGCTGATTGTACCACAGAAGTTTGTTTTTTTCGTCTATAACGGCAACAGGTGCAGGCAGCGAACTCATATATTCACCTGCAGAAGTTTCGAGGTGATCGTTCATTTCGGATATGCGCCGCATAGAATTCTTTGTGGACAATATAAGATGAACAGCCGAGGCAAATATAAGAGCCATAGCTGCTGCAAGGAGTATATATGATGCGGCAGGATATCTTTTCATCAACAGAGCTGCTGTGCCTATATCAGTCAGAAGTATGAGCTGAACGGCAAACAGCACTGTCGGGAATTTATTCTTCAATTTTCAGCTCCTTTCGGAACGCTGCAGCGCTTGGAAGCAAGCACGCATTTTTATGTTTCCATTATAATAGGAAGTATCATCGGGCTGCGCTTTGTCTTCTGATAGATGTAGTCAGAGAGTGCATCACGCATTTTACCCTTGAGGGAGTTCCATTCCCTGAGTTCGCCTGCTGAGCAGCTGTTGAGAGTATCGGTAAGAAGAAGCCTTGCTTCTACCATAAGCTCCTCTGATTCTCTTACATAAACGAAACCTCTTGATATGATATCGGGGCCTGCAACTATCTCATTTGTGGAACGGTCAATGCCGATAACGATAATGATAAGGCCGTCCTGAGCAAGGTGCTTTCTGTCACGGAGAACTATAGAGCTGACGTCACCGACGCCAAGTCCGTCAACAAGCACACGGCCTGCCGGTACCTGAGATACTACTTTCATAGTATTTCCGTCGGTCTCGATCACATTGCCTATCTCAGCGATAATAACATTTTCCTTTGGCATTCCCATCTGGAGTGCAAGATCGGCGTGTTTTTTCAGATGCTTGTATTCACCGTGAACAGGTATGAAGAACTTTGGCTTAGTCAGACTCTGCATAAGTTTGAGCTCCTCCTGACAAGCGTGTCCCGATACATGAACTTCGTACATTGCTTCGTAAACAACTTCAGCGCCTGACTTCATAAGCTCATTTACCACACGGGTAACGAATTTCTCATTGCCGGGAATAGGCGTAGCAGAGATTATGATGAAGTCCATAGGAGTGATATTGACCTTCTTGTGGTCATTCATAGCCATACGTGTAAGAGCAGACATAGGTTCGCCCTGACTTCCTGTGGTTATGAGAACTATCCGCTCACTTTCGTAGCGGTTCATCATTTCGATATCAATGATTATTCCCGGAGGAACATCAAGGTATCCCAGTTCGATTGCAGTATTGATAACATTTATCATACTTCTTCCGAATACTGCCACTTTTCGTCCGTATCTCACAGCGCAGTTGATTATCTGCTGGACACGGTGGATATTGGATGAGAATGTAGCGATGATTATACGTTTGCCTTCGCCCTTCTGAAAAAGTTTGTCGAAGGATTCTCCGACTGTTCTTTCGGAGTGGGTATATCCGGGACGCTCTGCATTTGTAGAATCAGCCATGAGAGCCAGAACACCACGGCTTCCAAGTTCGCCGAAACGGGCAAGATCGATTATTTTGCCGTCTATAGGGGAGTAGTCCACCTTGAAGTCGCCTGTATGGACGATAACGCCTGCGGGAGTATGGATAGCCATACCCACAGAATCGGGGATGGAGTGGTTGACCTTGATGAATTCAACAGCCATACAGCCCATTTTTACGGTCTTTTTGGGTTCAACGATATTCAGGTTGACCTTTCCATAGAGCCCCTGTTCCTTGAGCTTGCCTTCGATGAGACCGATAGTCAGTCTTGTTGCATAGACAGGAACATTTATTTTCTTGAGAAGATAAGCCAGACCGCCGATATGGTCTTCGTGGCCATGAGTGATAACGATGCCCCTTACCTTGTCAGCATTGCGTTCTACGTACGTGAAATCAGGGATAACGATATCAACACCGGGCATATCAGCGTCAGGGAAAGCGAGACCGCAGTCCAGGATGAATATATCGTTTGAACACTCAAACACCGTCATATTCTTACCGATCTCGTTAAGACCTCCCAGCGGGATTATCTTGACCGGTGTCTTTTTGATCTCCTTTGAGCGTGACGGTCTGCCTCTTTTGGCAGGAGTCTTAGTAGTTTCAGGTGCTGTATTTTCAGCAGCTGCTTTTTTCTTTACTGCACGCTGTCTGCTGCCTCCGTTAGCGGCAGGCGCCTTTCTGCGCGGCTTCTTTGCATTGGATTCTTTTTCGTTCACTATGTGACCTCTCTTTCAAAATGTAAAGGCAGATACTATTGCGTTCATATGCTGCCTTTATTGATTAACATGACTTCGGAAGACATATATACTGACTTGTGGAATGACATTAAAAGTATATGTCAGTAAACAAATATCACAGTATGGAGAAAACGAACAGGCAGCAGCCTGTCTCCTGTATCTGTGAGATATCATCACGAGTATATTTACCGAAGCATACGGACATTAAGTCCTTAATATATTTAATGGCTCTTTTGCCAATAAAGTCTGAAAACGATGCTCATATGGATACTATACCATTATGACACAACTATACACTATATAATTATACTAATAAAAATTATAAATGTCAATAGCTCAGATAAGCGTTTCATACAAAATGTATATTTTTATCATCAGTCTGTCAGTTATTGTCAATATCTGTTATATCAGTGTTTATCCTGACTTTATTTCTCAGCAGTATGACAGCGATAATATTCGGAAACGCCATCAATCCGTTGAAAATATCAGATAGCGTCCATACAGCTCTTATCGATATTATTGCTCCTAAGGAGGCTGTAACTGCAAAAGCATATGAGAATTCCTTTTTCCATTTGCCGTCAGTTATGTATATAAAAGCCGATTCACCGCAGTAGTACCATCCTATCAATGTACAGAAGGCGAATACAGCCATTTCAGCAGCAGTCAGAAATGAGGAACAATTCCCGAAAACATTTGAAAAAGCTCCCTGCACTGTTTTTTCGCCGCAGGCAAGGAGTGTAACGGCAGTAAGAGTACAGCATATCATTGTGTCGAAAAAAACTTCAAACATGCTCCACATACCTTGAGTATGCGGTGAATCGCTTTCGGCAGAGCTGTGGAGAATAGGAGAACTGCCAAGACCTGCTTCATTTGAAAATATGCCTCTTTTGACGCCTGTTGTGACAGCTTTTGACAGGGTATATCCTGTTATGCCGCCTGCTGCTTGTTTTATGCCGAATGCTTCCTTGAAGATACATGAGAACGAATTGTATATACCGTCATGATATTTTATAAGCACAGCTCCGCACATCAGAGCATATAGAACTGATACAGACGGCAGAAGAAACTGAGAGACCTTTCCTATCCGTTCTGCTCCTCCTCTGATAATAATGAGTATAACTGCACATGTCATAACAGCAATAACAGACGATGGGATATCTGCACAGTGATCAAGGCTTTCAGCAAATGAGCTTACCTGTACCATACCGCCCATCCCAAAGGCTGACAGTACACACATGACCGCAAAAAAACAGGCAAGTCTCCGGCAGCCAAGTCCGATTTCAAGATAAGCCATAGGCCCACGCAAGGTGTCACGGCTGTATTTTACTGAAAGGAAGTTTTCGGCATAAACGAGAGCCATTCCGAGAAAGGCAGATACCCACATCCAGAAAACAGCTCCGGCACCTCCGACGGTCAAAGCTGCTGCAACGCCTGTAATATTCCCTGTACCCATAGCAGCTCCAAGTGACATACATACTGTTCTTAGCTGCGGTATTCCATTGTTCCTGCATTTGCTTTTCCTTAACAAGAAGAACGGAAGTCTTAATTGCATAACTTTAAGCTTTACAGTGAACATAAGCCCTGTCAGCAATAAAAGCAGGACAAGCCCGTTTCCCCATATCAAATCACTCAATCTGTCAATTAAATGCATGATATCCTCCAAAAATTCACAAATTATTGTTTTACTTTAAAGAATATTTATGATATAATATAAATATGTCCGCAATACTGTATGGATAATAAAATATATAAAGGAGGCGGCAGATGAAAGAATATTACCCTGATAAAAGATGTCTTTGGACGATAAAGCTGATGATCATACCTATATATTTAGCTATCTGGTTTCTTTCGGGAAGATTTATCCCTGCGGCACTGATAGTGGATATCGTAAGGTGCACTGCTGCTGCCATTTGTATATTGCTCGGATACATATACTATCCGCTGTTTGTCAGAACTTTGAAATACACTGTTACTGATACAGAGATAAAGCGAAGCGGAGGAGTATTTATCAGGACTTTTCAGTCAGTAAGGTATTCTTCTGTTCAGTATATTACAACGGCAAGAGGTTCTTTTTCACAGTATACAGGACTGAATTTCATTCTATTCTTTGTATACGGCGGTCAGATGAGACTTCTTTTCCTGAGCCGTGAAGATTCAGATGAGATAATGCAGACAGCTTTTCTCAGACAGAGGGAGGAATGAGGATAATGTATCATGAACACCCTCTCAGGATACTGAAGTATTCTGCTAAAAATATATGGCTCCTGATTTTTCCCTTTATACGTGGACTGAGAACATATCATTTCAGCAAGGATTTTTTCTATGCATGGATACAAGGTGCATGGAAAGATATATTAGTTATTTGTGTTATCATACTTTTCGGATTTATCAGATGGTTCTTTTCAAGGATAGAAGTAAATGACGATATGCTTATACATCATGACGGAGTATTTATAAAGCTGGATACATTTATTCCATTTGATAATATAAGCTGTGCAACTGTAGAAAGTCCTGTGCATCTGGCGATTTTTGGAGCAAAGAGACTGAGCTGTGACACAAGGGCAGGCATTTTTAAAGCGGTGGATATACGTTTGCTTGTTGATGCAGGCGTATGTAACGAGGTAATGAAGCATATCCCTGATGTGATAGAGAAGAACAGGTCAACTGCATTAAAAAGGCCGTCAGCTCTTTCCATTCTTCTTTTTTCCGTATTTTTTTCAAGCGGTTTTTCGGGAACGGTCTATGTAGCGATGTTCTTTTTCAAAGGCGGAGATATAGCCCATGATATAATATCCGTGTCATTGAGTACCTTAACAAGAGAGACTGCAAAGCTAACGGATAAGCTGCTTCTGAAAATACCATCATTTGCGCTTATGATAGGTGTTTTTTTTATTGGCTCGTGGTTTGTTTCATTTGTTGTCAATCTTCTGCGGTATGCTCGGTTCAGGATAGACACAGACAACAAGTGCCTTAAAATATCCTATGGGATATTCAACCGCATAGATTATCGCATAAGACTTGCACATATAAATTACACGGATATACGTCAGAATCTTATCATGAAGCTGTTCGGAGCAGTTGCTGTGAATATAAGCTGTGCAGGATATGGTGCAGCTAAGAACCGTATGCCTGTATTGATGCCTGTGAAACGTGAAAAAGATATAGGCAAGGGACTTGAAAAAATGGGAGTTTTAAGCGGGACAGAGACAGAATTTCGTGCTCAAAAAGCGGGAGCAGGTTCGTATTTGCTTCTGCCTGTCATAACTGCTGTATCGGTAATACCTGTCTATCGTATTTCAATAGACGCTGTTACCAGCTTTTTCCCTAAACTGGCTGAGCTTTTTCATTTTGCAGCTGTAATGGCTGAGATCCCTTTAGCGTGGTTCATAATAGTAAAAATAGCTGCGCTCCTGACGAGCGGCATATCTTTTTATGATGACAGCATTATCATAAGGTGTTCACAATGGAACAGTTTTCATACAGTTGTAGGCGAAAAGGAAAAAGTTGCGAAAGTTGAGATAGAGCAGAATCTCCTGCAGAAACTCAGCAGAAGATGTGCAGTCAGTATTTGGTTTGGCTCAGAGGAGTACAAGCGCTTTAAAGTAAAAGCAATAAGCGAGAACGATGGACGAAAGATAGCAGAAAAACTCGGATATAAGGAAATAATGCTTGACAATAAGCATTAAAAATGGTAAAATAGCAAAGTGAGCAGACTATGCGGCAGCGGAAACGCTTTAGTTTACGAGGAAAGTCCGGGCATCACAGAGCAGGGTAGCTGCTAACGGCAGCCGAGGGCGACCTTAGGGCAAGTGCAACAGAGATATACTGCCGTCCTTTCGGGCGGTGATGGTGGAAAGGCGGGGTAAGAG
>JAFOMV010000064.1 GCA_017418765.1 Ruminococcus sp.
GAGAGACTTCTTTTCATCCTTAAAACTTATCAGCCTACAGTTATCTGGACTTCTCCTTCATATGCATGGCAGCTTGGTGAGAAGGCTCTCAAGGCAGGTTATGATCCGAAGAAGGATTTCAACATCAAGAAGATAATTGTTGCAGGTGAGCTTGGCGGTTCCATCGACGCAACAAGAAAGGCTATCGAGGACATCTGGGGTGCGGAGGTATTTGACTTCTACGGTCTCTCCGATATTTTCGGCGCTTGCGCTGCACAGTGCGAATACCATGACGGTCTCCATATCGCCGAGAACCACATTCTCGTTGAAACAGTTGACATCCACACAGGTGAAATTCTTGAGCCGGGTCAGACTGGTGAACTTGTATTCACAACTCTCAGAAAGCATGCTCGTCCGCTTATCAGATTCAAGACAGGCGATATCGGACGCATCGACACTACTCCTTGCAAATGCGGACGTACACACGGAAGGATCAGTATCCTCGGCAGAAAGGACGATATGTTCATCGTTTCAGCTGTTAATGTTTTCCCAAGTGACATTGAAGCTGTTATCCGTGAACAGAGCGACCTGACAGGTGAGTATCTCATCCGTATCTTCGAGAAGGACTTTACAAGCAAGTATGCAGTTGAGGTTGAGAAGGCAGCAGGCGTTTCCAAGGATGACGAAGCAGTTGCAGCTGAGGTCTCAGCAGCACTGAAGGCACGTATCGGTGTTAAGCCTGCAAAGGTAGTAGTTCATCCTGACGGAGGACTTGATACACGTTCCGAGCACAAATCAAGACGAGTGATCGACGAAAGAAATATTGACTACAGCATCTGATCGTTGTATAATAGTTATAGCAAAACGGGCGCACGATGTGCGCCCCTACAATTTTACAACATGGAAAAACGAATGGAGGAATAATATGCCGGAACTTTCAAACCGCACAGCATCATTTACAGATTCCGTCATAAGGCGCATGACGAGAATTTCAAATAAATACGGAGCAGTAAACCTGTCTCAGGGATTCCCTGATTTTGAGCCGCCCAAGGAGATACTTGACAGGCTGGCTCAGGTAACAAAAGAGGATTTTCACCAGTATTCTATAACATGGGGCGCTCAGAATTTCCGTGAAGCACTTGCAGAAAAGCAGTCACGTCTGATGGGAAGAAGTATCGACCCGAACGGCGAGATAGTTGTTACCTGCGGAAGCACGGAAGCAATGATGGCAGCAATGATGTCTGTTACAAATCCCGGTGATAAGGTCATAGTGTTCTCGCCTTTTTATGAGAACTACGGAGCAGATACCATACTCTCAGGGGCAGAGCCCATATATGTACCGCTGATCCCGCCTGAATTCAGCTTTGATCCCGATGTGCTGGAGGACGCTTTCAGACAGCATCCAAAGGCGCTGATACTTTGTAATCCTTCCAATCCATGCGGAAAGGTATTCACATACGATGAACTGAAACTGATAGCTGACCTTGCCAAAAAGTATGATACATTCGTTATTACAGATGAGGTGTATGAGCATATCGTATATGAGCCAAACAAGCATATTTATTTTGCAAGTCTGCCTGATATGTGGGAGAGGACTATCTCATGCTCATCTCTTTCAAAGACTTACTCCATCACAGGCTGGAGACTTGGCTACGTCATTGCACCTCCTCACATTATAGATACAGTTAAGAAGGTACACGACTTCCTTACTGTGGGTGCTGCTGCACCGCTTCAGGAGGCAGCTGTAACAGGCCTGCGATTCGGAGATGATTACTACAAGTGGTTACAGGATAAGTACACAGAAAAGCGTGACCTTTTCCTCAAAGGACTTGACCGCATCGGTATACAGCATACCGTACCGCAGGGCGCTTACTACATTCTTCTGGATGTATCCGAATTCGGGTATGAGAGCGATCTTGATTTCTGCGAAAAGCTTGCTGAATACGTAGGCGTAGGCGCAGTTCCGGGTTCAAGCTTTTTCAAGGAGCCGGAAAACCGCTACATAAGGCTTCATTACGCAAAGAAGAACGAGACACTGGAGAATGCTCTTGAACGTCTTAACGATATCAGAAAGAAAATGCCAAAGGCAAAATAAATACACAGTGAAACTCCCGAAAGCATATGCTTGTTTTCGGGAGTTTTGCATTCTTATACTAATACCCTGAATGTTAGCAGATAAAGATGCCGTCAGATTTGTCTGCTGTTGTTCAGGGAGCGGTATTATATTCGACATTTTATTTATATCTGCCATGATATAATAAACGTACATTATACGGTGAAGGTGATAGATATGAAAGTGAAGGATATAATAAAGAACAGAAAGAGAGCACTGCCGATACTGATATTTGCAGGAGAACTTGCGGCAGGATTCGTGTTTTCGGAAGCGAGCATGGTAGGCACTTCTGCTTTTGCGGACATATCCATAGCAGGCGCAGCAGGACTTACAGGTACAGCAGCAGTTTTTATGGGCAGTCTTTTCAGATGCTTTATGGATGGAACTACCGGAAAAAATATAGTAAAGCTTGCAGCTATGGTCATGATTCTTATAGCTAAGCTGCTGATGGATAACAGACGTTCGCCGCTTTACTGCGGTGTATACACAAGCATATGCGTTTTTCTGTCGGGGACAGCTGTATCTGCGGTCATAGGCGAACTTCCGTATAAGCTGATATTCTATATATTCTACGGTGCAGCAGCAGGCTTTACATCATATTCTATATGCAGGATAATCAGTGATGTCAAAAAAGGTGCAGCTGCCGATCTTACTTCATCAGGAAGCTGTTTTTATGCAGTTGTATACACGATCTATACGGCATCGCTTTGTTCGGCGGAGCTTCCATTCATGAATGTAGGAGCTGCTTTAGGGGTTGCAGTTACAATGCTTGCAGCTTTTTACTACGGCAGCACAGGAGGTGTTGTTTGCGGTGCATTAACAGCTTGTGCAGCTTTCCTTTCATCATCAAGAACAGGTATGACGGTAGTGCTGCTGCCTGCCGCAGGACTGTTCAGCGGTTATCTGCGTCAGCGGAAGATACCTCTTGGCGCTGTTCTTTTTATATCTGCAAGTCTTATGCTGACGGTGCTCACAGGAATGACAAAGGATATAATATATTGCCTGACAAATTATATAACTGGAGCGGGGATATTTATGATAGCCGCACCATACTATTCTGACAGGCACATAAGGGTCAGCGGAATGGAAATATCTGCGGCTGATGTAGTCAGTACAAGGCTCAGCTTTTTGTCAGATTCAGTAGAGGCTCTGAAGCGAGAGACCACGAAACTGCCGGACAGCTTTGCAATTATAAATTCGGCCGGAAATGAGATATCGGATCATACTGAGATGGTTTGCAGCAAATGTTACAGAAAACATATATGCAGGCGGCAGGGAAGTTCAACCCTTAAAGCTTTGTCTGAGCTTTCCGGAATGTCAGAGATATCAATGGAAAACTTTCCTGCTGAACTTGATACCTGCATAAGAAGAAACGAACTGATAGCAGCGAGGCAAAAAGATATAAACAGTGAAACTCTTGATAAGCTCATGGAAATGAGAATGTCTGACTGCCGAAGCGTGCTTTTGGAACAGCTTTCAATATCGGAAGAAATGGTCAGGTCTGCGGCAAGGAAAAACAATATATTCTATTCTGCGCCTGTAAGCATGACCATAAAAAACAAGCTGATGAAGTTCGGGTTCATTCCGTCTTATGTCAATGCATGCTATAATGCAAATGGCAGACTGATAGTTGAGATGTATTTTCCAGCGGATGAAGAAATACCGTCTGTAACAAGGGTATGCGATCTTGTATCAGATGAACTGAAAATGAAGCTGTGCTGCACAGACCCTGTAAACTCGGGAAAAGAAATAAGGATCAGACTGTTTGAAAGGCCTGCAATGAATCTTGAAGTATGTACAGCATCACAGAAAGGTTCTGAAACCGGAGAAAGCGGTGATAGTTTTCTCATTTTCGGAGATGGAACGGGAACAGGATATGTTGTACTGTCAGACGGCATGGGCAGCGGCAGGGAAGCAGCTTTTGAATCAGGACTTGCAGCCGGACTTTTCAGAAGGCTTATCAGCAGCGGTATGGAACAGGTCACAGCAGTCAGAATGATCAATTCAATAATGTTTTCAAAATCAAAGGATGAATCTTTTGCAACGCTTGATATAATGCGTATAGATCTTGATATGTGTGAAATGACCTCTGTAAAATCAGGGGCGGCGGCAACTCTGGTAAAGCATGGGAATAACGTTATAAAAATATCAGCATCTACATTTCCTGTAGGGATGTACGAAACATCGGATGTTTTTTCAGCGGCATACAGCTTCGAGGAGGGCGACATTGCAATAATGTTCTCAGATGGGATATGCGAGGGGGAATACCGTTTCATTAAGGAGCTTCTTCTCAGCGGTGACGATCTTAAAAGCATAGTGGATGAGATATGCGAAAAATCTGTAAAATTCAGTCCTTTCAAAAGGTCAGATGATGTCACTGTGATAGGCGTGAGGGCTGTTAGTGCATAGTGCATAATAAAAGTGAATCCCCTGCTTAAAAATCATGAACGGGTATGTTTATTATGTTGTAATCAGGCAATAATTTGAGATGTATCCCATGTTATAATTACCAAAGGTTAACGATGATGTATTCTTATTTATATGTCAAAGTGCACAGTTTAAGCATTGTATTATTAGCACACTATCTGAAATTTAGTTTACTTTTACAAAAATGCTTGAATAATTCTTCCATTTCTGATAAAATGATATTAGCAAAGGAGGCTG
This sequence comes from Ruminococcus sp., assembly GCA_017418765.1. The sequence goes on from JAFOMV010000064.1 coordinate 4,757, forward strand.
AATTATGTCCGCAAACAATAATAACCCCAATGATTTTCCCCTGTACCTTTTCTATCAGGGAAAGAATTATGAGTCATATAAATTCTTCGGTGTGCATATCAGAAAAAAGGGCAGAGGCAGGATCTTTACCTTCAGAGTATGGGCGCCAAATGCAGTAAGCGTTTCAGTTGTAGGCGATTTTAATAACTGGGACAGAACGCAGAATCCTATGGAACTTATAGCTGATGGCATATGGGAAGCTGAGATAACAAAGCTTTCACAGTTCGATGTCTATAAATACAGTATTGAAGCACAGGATGGCAGGATCCTTATGAAATCCGACCCTTATGCATCACATTACGAGACAAGGCCGGGAACAGCTTCAAAGATATATGAAAGCAGCTATGAGTGGAATGACGAAGACTGGTTCAGCAGAAAAAAGGAAAAGAGTATCTATAAAAGTCCTGTGAACATATATGAGGTTCATCTCAGTTCGTGGAAAAATTATGGAGATGAAAAATTCCTTGATTATATTACTTTTGCTAAGGAAATAATACCTTATCTGAAAAAAATGTCTTATACCCATGTGGAGTTCATGCCGCTGACAGAATACCCTTATGATGGCTCATGGGGCTATCAGGTCACAGGATATTTTGCTCCTACTTCAAGATACGGCACTCCAGATGACATGAGGAAAATGGTCGACCTTTTCCACGAAGCAGGTATAGGCGTTATACTCGATTGGGTCCCGGCGCACTTTCCAAAGGATGAATCGGGACTTTATGAATTTGACGGCACTTGCTGCTATGAGTATTCAGACGACCGCAAAAAAGAACATAAGGCGTGGGGCACACGTGTATTCGATTATGGAAGAGCGGAGGTCTGCTCTTTCCTTATTTCCAGTGCTAATTACTGGTTTGATGAATTCCATGTTGACGGCCTTAGAGTAGATGCTGTCGCTTCAATGCTTTATCTTGACTATGACAGACGTGACGGCGAATGGGCAGCTAACATCAATGGCGGCAATGAGAACCTTGAAGCTGTAGAGTTTTTACAGCATCTTAATGAGGCAGTGTTTGCCAAGCATCCCGATGCCCTGATGATAGCTGAGGAATCCACAGCATGGCCGCTTGTTACAAAGCCTACCGATACAGGCGGACTTGGCTTTAATTTCAAGTGGAATATGGGCTGGATGAACGATATGCTGAGCTATATGTCACTTGATCCGATATATCGTGCATTCAACCATGACAAACTGACGTTTTCTTTCTTTTACGCATTCTCCGAGAACTACATACTCCCGATCTCTCACGATGAGGTAGTTCACGGAAAATGCTCTATGATAAGCAAAATGCCGGGCGAGTACGAGCAGAAATTTGCCTCATACCGTGCTTTTCTCGCTTATATGACTGCACATCCGGGTAAAAAGCTTCTTTTTATGGGACAGGAATTCGGTCAGATGAAGGAGTGGGATTATAAGGGTCAGCTCGACTGGGAACTCATGGAGTTTGATAAACACAGAGACCTTCTTGTATTTTCTGAGAAACTGAATAAATTCTATATCGATAACCCGCCTCTCTGGGAAAACGATGATTCATGGAACGGATTCAGCTGGATATCCAATGACGATTACAAACAGAGTGTCATTGCATTCCGAAGAAGTGATGATAACGGCAATGATATAATCGCTGTATGTAATTTTGTACCTGTTGAAAGAAAAGAATACAGGATAGGAGTTCCATATAAAGGAAAATATAAAGTCGTCTTCAATACTGATGCCAAGGAATTCGGCGGTTCAGGCGTAACAGAAGCTTCTTTCAAGTCTGAATCTGAAGCTATGCATGGCTTCGATGACAGTATTGCCATGACCCTTGCACCCCTTTCAGTTATCTATCTGAAATATGTTCCTGTAAAAAAGAGAACAACTAAGAAAGAAGCCTCCGATACCACCCCAAAGACAGCTTCAAAGTCAGGACGAAAGCACAAAGCTGAAAACTGATAACACATAATGCCGCAAAGGCAAAAAAACAATGGATGAAGGATTATCTCCAATCATTACAGCATATTTTATACAACACTCAGGAGGATTATTATGAATACAAAGAAAAGAGTAGTGGCTATGCTCCTTGCTGGAGGTCAGGGAAGCCGACTTTATGCTCTTACAAAGAATGTAGCCAAACCTGCCGTACCATATGGTGGAAAATACAGGCTTATAGATTTCCCTCTCTCAAACTGCACAAACTCAGGTATCGATACTGTCGGCGTTCTTACGCAGTATCAGCCCCTTGTACTGAATGAATATATAGGCAACGGCGAACCCTGGGATCTTGATAAAATGAACGGCGGTGTACACGTTCTTCCGCCTTATGAAACACAGGCAGGTGCCTCATGGTATGAGGGCACAGCAAATGCCATATATCAGAATATAAGGTTTATAGAACGATATGACCCGAAGTATGTCGTAGTTCTCGGCGGAGATCATATCTATAAAATGGATTATTCAAAAATGATAGCATTCCATGAGGAAAATGATGCAGACTGTACCATTTCCGTCATCAATGTTCCGAAAGCTGAAGCTTCACGTTTCGGCATCATGATCACAGATGAAAACGATCAGGTCACAGACTTCGTAGAAAAGCCAAAGGAGCCTAAGTCTACCCTCGCTTCAATGGGAATATATGTATTCAGATGGGATAAGCTAAAAAAATACCTCATAGAAAACGAAGAAGATGCTAATGCTAAACGTGATCGTGGTGAGAAGTGGTCAAAGGATTTCGGCAAGGATATAATCACATCCATGCTGCGTGACAAGCAAAGGCTTTTCGCATATGAATTTGAAGGCTACTGGAAGGATGTCGGTACTCTCGAATCGTTGTGGGAAGCAAATATGGATCTTCTCAGCCCGAATGTTCCGCTTAATCTTTATGACCCACAGTGGAAGATATATTCAAGAAACAACAATATGCCTCCGCAGTACATCGGCGATGATGCTGATATCGAGAATTCCATGATCTCGGAGGGAAGCCTTATCAACGGAACAGTTGATTTTTCTGTTGTCTTCCAGGGCGTAACTATTGAAAAAGGTGCTACAGTAAAATACAGCATTATTATGCCGGGTACCGTTATCAAATCAGGAGCTGTCATTGAATACGCCATAATCGGTTCGGACAGTGTCATCGAAAATGGTGTAAAAATAGGTGTAAGCCCTGAGTCTCACGATTCAGATGAAAAGTGGGGCATTGCCGTTGTCGGACATAATGTTACAGTGTCCAAGGATAAGGTAGTTCAGCCTAAACAGATAATCGGCGAGAATATTTGAGCGGAGGAGTTTTACTATGAGTGTTAATTATAATGTTTTAGGATTGATCTTTGCAAGCCTTCACGATAAGAATATCAAGGAACTGACTGATCAGAGAACAATGGGTTCCATTCCCTTCGGAGGCCGTTATCGTCTTATTGATTTCCCTCTTTCAAATATGGTAAACTCAAATGTTCCTGAGGTGGGCGTAATAACGAAAGCAAATTACGGCTCACTTCTTGACCATCTCGGCTCAGGCAGAGAATGGGACCTTTCACGTAAAAAGGGCGGACTTCATCTTCTGCCGCCTTTTATACAGAATTCTGACGGACCTTATGAAGGACGTCTTGATGCCCTTAATAAGGTGTGGAGCTATGTTGAACATTCACAGGCAAAGTATATCATACTTGCAAACTGTGATGTTATCACCAGTATGGATTATAATCCGGTTCTGAAACAGCATATGGATACAGGAGCTGATATCACCCTTATCTATAGTGAGGGATATTATGATTACCGCACAAACCGAGGTGCTGCTATCGTAGAATTTGATGAGGATCAGAACCTTACAGAAGTGCTTGCTGAACCAAGTATAACAGGCAGATGCAAGATATGGCTCGAAAGCTTTATAATAGGAAAGGATTTCCTCTGGAATATAGTAAATGATGCAAGAAGCAGAAATCAGAAAAGCTTTACACGCCATATCCTGCAGGGAAACCGTGATAAGTATAAGATAATGGGTTATGAGCATAAGGGATTCTTTACAAGAATAGACAATATCGCTAATTATTATAAGGCTAATATGATGCTTCTCGATTCTGAAAAGCGAAATGGTCTTTTCAAGGAGAATCTGCCAATATTTACAAAGATAGGTGATAACGGTCCTGTAAAGTATGGTGTTAAGGCAAGAGTAAAGGATTCACTTATAGCTGACGGATGTATCATAGAGGGAACTGTTGAAAATTCAGTTCTTTTCAGAGGTGTCAGAGTCGGAAAAGGTGCCGTTGTCAAGAACTGCGTTCTTTTACAAGGCACTACGATAAACGATGATTGTCAGGTAACAGCGCTTATCACAGATAAGAATGTTACCATAAGTGACAGCAGAGCCATTACTGGTTCTGAAAGCTATCCGCTGTATATCGATAAAAACGGAACTCTCTGATGGGGGTGACCATGTATGAAGATATTATTTGCCGCAAGTGAAGCTGTACCTTATGCAGCTTCAGGCGGTCTGGCTGATGTAACAGGCTCACTGCCTAAGGCTTTTTGTTCAAAGGGAAATGATTGCCGTGTAGTTATGCCGCTGTATAAGTCGATCCCTGATGATCTGCGTGAAAATATGGCTTTCGTGAAAAATATCACAGTCGATGTTTCATGGCGAAAGCAGTATTGCGGAATTTTTACCTCAGTCCATAATGGGATCACATACTACTTTATAGATAATGAGTATTATTTTGCAAGAGACGGTCTTTATGGCTTCTATGATGACTGCGAACGTTTTGTTTTCTTTGACCGTGCTGTGCTTGAAATGCTGAAGTATATCGGTTTCACTCCTGATATAATCAACTGCCACGATTGGCAGACAGCGCTCATTCCTGTATATTACAGCATTTACTATAAGTATCAGCAGGGATATGACGGGATAAAGAATATCCTTACTATCCACAATATCGAATATCAGGGAAAATACGGAAAGGAAACTCTCACCGAACTTATGGGCATACCGATGTATAATGCCAATCTTCTTGATTATGATGGTTACGTCAATATGCTCAAAGGCGGTATAGAAACATCAGACAGGATACTGACTGTCAGCCCGAGCTATGCGTGGGAGATACTCGATCCCTGGTATGCACATGGACTGGATCGTATTCTTGTTACCAAGCAGTACAAGCTGAAGGGAATACTAAACGGTATTGACACCGAACTGTATGATCCTGAAAAGGACAGGTATACAGTAAAACATTATTCTATCAGTGATCTTTCAGGAAAAGAGATATGCAAGAATGCTTTGTGTGATGAACTTGGACTGATAAAGGGTGATGGCCCGATAGTCGGTATGGTAACGAGATTTGTTGCACATAAGGGTATCGATCTTATACGCTGTGTTTTTGAAGAACTTATCAATATGGGATTCAGATTTGCCATACTCGGAAGCGGCGATAAAATGTATGAGGATTTCTTCTTTGAAATGGCATCAAGATATGAGGGGAAAGTATCGGTTACAACAGGATTTATCCCTGAACTTTCCCACAGGATATATGCCGGTTCGGATATGTTCCTTATGCCCTCACAGAGTGAGCCGTGCGGTCTTGCACAAATGATCTCCATGAGATACGGTACTATACCAATAGTTCGTGAAACAGGCGGACTAAGGGATTCTGTTCGTGATAACGGCGGACCTGACGGTAATGGATTTACATTCAAGACATACAATGCGAATGATATGCTTGACGCTTTAAAGCGTGCAAAAAAGGATTATTCCGATAAAAAAAACTGGACAGCACTTATGAAGCGTGCAATGTCATGTGACTATAGCTGGTCAGCATCTGCGGATATATATCTTGAGACATATAAAGAGCTTCTCAGCAAAGATGATAACACATAGGGTATCAGATGAAGAAGAAAAGCTGTCATGAAAA
>JAFOMV010000065.1 GCA_017418765.1 Ruminococcus sp.
AGGGGGATGTTATCTCCCTTGCAGGGGGTGAATGAGGGGGACAGCGTCCCCCTGACAAAGTAGTAAAGCAAGCGTAGCGGAGCTTTACGGACATTTCTCAATAATTATGCCTTACCACAAAAAGTAAATGCTGTTGCCGTGACATGATATCAGCACAAAAAAGCACCACAGCTTCAATATCCCATATGGGTGAAGCTGTGGTGCTGTGTATCATTTTTTGATAGAGAATGCGATGAATTTAAGGTAGAATTCTTCTATTGAAGTTCTTCCTGTAAATCTCGTTTCATCGGTGTATGCGCCTGTATATTTTCCGTCACGGAAGATATAGTATTTTCCGTCGCCGCTCTCTGTTACGTCTATAGATGTATCGCCGCCTTCAGTGAGGTGATACTTCACACTGAGCACAGGATCTTTAAGCTCGGGTCTGGCTTTGATATCTATTCCTGTTGTAGGTAGCTGAGAGAATGAGTTGTAGAAATTCTGGAGTAGAACATAACCGTCACTGTCTGATATTTCGATGGATCTGCCGTTCATGGTGCAGGTCTTATCAGCTGCATTCATGGTGAATTTGTCAGAGTGCTTTCCGAATTTCACATCGAATCCGCTTATCTTGAACATATCTGCTCCTGTGATCTTTTTCATTGTATAATCATGGACTGTAGCATCAGCAAATGCAAGATATGAGCTGTAATACATGGATATCTGACCATCATCAGTCTGAACGTAGCTGTAGGTCTTATCATCCTTATTGACCTTTACCTTGAATGAGCGTTGTGTACCGTCAAGGCCTTTTACCGTGATCTCGGAATCAGGATCGTCAAAACCAAATTTATTAGTATCATTGACATCGCTGTCTATAAGCTCCTCAGCCTCAAGACGAATGAGATTTGCTACCATTGACGAGATGGCTGTGTGGTCTGTCTCAAGGAGAGAATACTCATTAGCTATATTCCACTGCTGATTTGATGTATCATATGAAAGCACATACTCATCGCAGTTCTTGTTTTTTACAGTTATAGAAGCGATCTCATCGTTGGAGTAGGGCATAAGATCTTTTGATTTTAGTATCATTTTATCGGGGAGGAGCGATGTTCCCTCATATGAGCTTATTGCATAGACATTCTTTTTATCGCCTGTCATAACATAGTAATAATCGCCTGTAGGACTTTTATCACCTATCATAAGTTCATATGTCTTGTTTTCGCCGCTGAGCTTTATGGTAACAGGTGAATCAAGGCCGTACATTTCCTTTTTGCTCTTATCAGCCTTGCCGTAGCTTGTTTCGGCTGTAAGTGTAGATAAATATGTACGCACGAGCTGGAGATAGGTCTCATCTACAGAGAATTTATCATCACCTGCGATCTCCCATTTGCTGTCATCATTGAGCTCTGCCACATAGCTGCCGTCTTTGAGATCAAATTCCATTTTGCTGATCTTTTCAGGATCAAAGCTGAACAGCACATTATCCTGTTTCTGCATCTCTGCCCGGCTTGCGGCGTTATCCTGTTTGTTCTTAACTGCAAGGAAAGCCCCCATAGAACCGCCTGCAAGAATAAGTGCCGACACAAGTATGATAATGGGTTTTTTCATTATGCGTGTCTCCTTTTGAGCCATACTGCAACTCCCACAAGTGCGAGAGCAATAGGGATAATGATAATGCTTGCAAGGATCCTCTTTGCGTGGGAAGCATCGCTGAATGTCATTGAGTCATATGAGTTCATCTTGTTTCCGATACCCATAGAGATATCGCTGTCATAGAGCCATGTGTTAGAGAATGTTACCAGCATCTGAGTTGCGCTGAGTGAAGGAGCGATAGCGTCCTTGTCAATGATATCTGTACTTCCTGTAACTATGAGCTTTGCATTGGTGATGCGGTCAAGAGCGTAGTAGCCATAGTCAAGCTGTCTTTCAGAGAGCTTCTTGGCTTCAGCCTTTGTGGTAGCGTCACCGCCCATAGGAGTGCTCTTTGTGGTGTATTTGTTTTCGCCGTTTGCATCGGCAGTGCTTATATTGCGGATGATAGGTGATACTTCAACGTTTGCTGCGTTGGCAAATCCTACCTCTGTCTTTGCGAAGCTTCTTGTGCCTGCGATACCCGGGATATACTGTCCGTTTTCAACGAGC
>JAFOMV010000010.1 GCA_017418765.1 Ruminococcus sp.
AAAGCCTCTCAGAGACTGCGTAAGGATCCACTCGACAAGCGGAACAACAGGCAAACGAGTAGTTGCATTCTATACTCAGCACGATATAGACATATGGGAGGAGTGCTGCGCAAGAGCTATCACCGCAGCAGGCGGTACTAACGAGGACGTTGTACAGATAGCTTACGGTTTCGGACTTTTCACAGGCGGTATGGGAATTCACGGCGGTTCTCACAAGAGAGGATGTCTTACCCTCCCTATGAGTTCGGGAAATACCGAAAGACAGATACAGTTCATGCGTGATCTGGGTGCTACTATTCTTTGCTGTACACCGTCATATGCCGCATACATAGGCGAGACACTTCATGATATGGGACTTACTCCCGATGATATTCAGCTCAAGGCAGGTATCTTCGGTGCTGAGCCGTGGACTGAGGAAATGAGACGTTCCATCGAGAAGTCGCTGGGTATCAAGGCATTCGACATCTATGGCCTTACAGAATCAAGCGGCCCCGGTGTTGCTTTTGAATGTTCAGAGCAGACAGGAATGCACATCAACGAGGATAACTTCATCCCTGAGATAATCGATCCCGAAACAGGCGAAGTTCTTCCCGAGGGCGAAGTAGGCGAACTGGTATTCACAAGTATTACCAAGGAAGCTTTCCCGCTTCTCCGTTACCGCACCCGTGATCTCTGCGTACTTTCACGCAAGAAGTGCTCATGCGGACGTACACTCATAAAGATGGCAAAGCCTATGGGCAGAAGCGATGATATGATGATAATCAGAGGCGTAAACGTATTCCCGAGCCAGATAGAGACAGTTCTCATCGAACAGGGCTATTCACCTAACTATCTTATCGAGGTTGACCGTGTGAACAATACAGATACACTTGACATCAGCGTAGAGATGAATCCTGATCAGTTCTCGGATAAGGTCAAGGATATGCAGAAGCAGGAGAGAGATCTTGCAGAGGCTATCAAGACCATGCTGGGGATCAATCCTAAGGTACATCTGGTATCACCTAAGTCTATCACAAGAAGTGAGGGCAAGGCAGTAAGAGTAATCGACAAACGCAAACTCCATGATTGACCGCTGAGCGAGCGTAACGCAGGCTTGATGTCTGGTGAACAAGCCGTTTTATATCAATAAAGTAGAGGACATATCGTCCCTGCAAATAAATCTTATTCACATAACAAGGAGGGTCTTTTATGAAAATCAAACTATTCTCAACCACTTTCACACCTGAACAGGAAAAATATGAAAAATTCGCTACATTCGAGAATGAGCTCAATCAGTTCATTCAGTCAGTCAAAGTCATCGATATAAAGTACAGTACTGCTATAGGTATGTGTCACGATGCTCAGACTCATGTTAATGAACACATGGAGGACTTCTCCGCACTCGTTATGTATGAGGAACTTCCTGAAAAGAAAACTGCCCCTAAAAAGAATTGAGCACATGATAATACAATATTAAACAGGACTGGAGGAATGTTATGTCAAACGTAAGGCAGATCTCGGTATTCGTTGAAAACAAGCCGAGCAAACTTGCAGAGGCTATGAAGCTTCTTAAAAGCAATAAAATTAATATAAGAGCTATGTCCCTTGCCGATACAAAGGATTTCGGTATACTCAGGATAATAGTCAATGATACTGAAAAAACAGTGGATGTATTGAAAGAGGCATCATATGCTGTTACAGTCACAGAAGTAGTTGCAATTTCTATCCCCGATTCTGCCGGACAGCTCAGCCGTGTACTTGATATACTCGGCGAAAAAGGTGTAAACCTTGAATATATCTATGCTTTCATAGGAAAATCCGACAGATCAGTTTCATTTGTTTTAAGAGTTGACGATAATAATAATGCAAGCGAAGCCCTTAATGATGCAGGAATTATTCAGCTCACCGAAAACGATATCGCAGAAATGTGAAACCTGCACAAATCAGCCTGTGATTTTAATTTTATTTTGAAAACGCTTGACAATTTTTTGGTTATATCGTATAATTGTATAAGCGGTCAAAGCAAAAACATACAATTATAGGAGTGATTTAATGAGCATTTTCGATAAAATAGGAGATGTAAGCAAGGGCGCTTCCGATAAGGCTAAAAGTATCTCCGAGGCTAATAACCTGAAAAGAAAGATACTTTATGAGGAAGAACGAATTGTGGAGGTCTTCACTGATATCGGTAAAAAATACTATAAAAGCCGCAATGATGACCCTGCTGCCTTAAAGATCCTTTGTGACGATATAGACACAAGACGCAGAAGGATCAAGAAAATGAGATATGAACTCAACGGTATTCGTGGCTACAAGATATGCCCTAAGTGTAATGCAGAAGTAAACGAGCGTTTCCAGTTCTGCGGACGCTGCGGTACAAGACTGCCCGATGTAGAGGACGATGACTTTATGTCAATTGAACCTAATGACTATAATACCGAGAGCAGCAATGTCTTCAACGCCGATCCAAATAGAAGCTATTGATCGCCGCAAAGCGGAAATAGTGCAACCAAGGCTGTTCCGATATATGGAACAGCCTGTTTATTTTAAGGACAGCACCGCACAAAGATCACGCTGAATATGCACAATCATTTTTTTTCGTCAGATCGTACAGGAATTCAGTGGGCATACTATCGCATGTCAAAGGATTTCTGTGCAAAACCGGCAGGTAGTCTTTGTGCGGTGTTTACAAAGGTTTCATATGAAAAAAACTTTTATTATTTCTGATATATTGATAATCTCGCTTCTCGCCTGCTGTATGGTTTATTTCTGTGATACATCATTTAAAACCGGTGTGAAAGTGCTGCTTACGGTGGGGCTGGTAATACTTTATATCCACACTCTCATCCAAAAAGGCGAAAAAGCTCCCGCACCACGTCTCAGGCGCATACAGCGTGGAGCAGACCTTATCCTCACAGGCGTATGGTCAGCGGTGATATCTCTCGCTGCATTGATATTATGGATGATAAATACAAATGCGGCTATAGGCTTCAAAACAGGCGGAGCTGTTATAGCTGCGGCTGTTATCGGTTTCCTCATATTCGTGGGTGTCATAAAAGTTGTATCGGGCTCAAAACAGGTAAAAATAAAGGACTACATCCTTATGCTTATGCTGTGGTGGTGTCCTATCGTCAATATCTTCATCATAAGAAGATTCTATCAGACCGCAAGACGTGAATACATCATCGAGGCTGACAAGATAGAGCTTGATAACGCCCGTGCCGAAAACGAGATATGTAAGACGAAATATCCGGTGCTTCTTGTGCACGGCATTTTCTTCCGTGACTGGCAGATGGTCAACTACTGGGGACGCATTCCTGCCGCACTTATAAGAAACGGCGCTGATATCTATTACGGCAAACAGCAGTCCTCTCTGGCTGTGGCTGACAGTGCCGCAGAGCTGAAAAATACCATCCTCAGTGTTATAGAGAAAACAGGTGCGGAAAAGGTAAATATCATCGCTCACTCAAAAGGCGGACTTGATTCACGCTACGCCATAAGCTGTCTTGGAATGGACAAATATGTGGCTACTCTCACTACTATCAATACTCCCCATGAGGGATGCGATATGGTGGACCTCCTCCTTGAGAAAGTCCCCGACAGCCTGAAAAAGTTCATAGAAAAGAAGTACAACACCATCTTCCACAAGCTGGGAGATACCGCTCCCGACTTTATGGCAGGCGTAAACGACCTCAGCGCCATAAACCGAAAAGAGCAGAATAAATCAATGCCCGATTCGCCCGATGTTTCCTACAGGAGCGTTATGACCCTCATGAACGGTGCCGGCTCAGCAGGTTTTCCTCTTAATCTGGGCTATCTGCTCATAAAGAAGCTGAATGGTCCCAATGACGGTCTTGTATGGGAGGAGTCGGCAAAACACGGCGATTTCCGACTTATCAAGCCAAAGCATAAGCGTGGTATCAGTCATGGCGATGTTATCGACCTTATGCGTGAAAATATCGATGGCTACGATGTCCGTGAATTCTTCGTGGATATTGTACATGAGCTGAAGGAGCAGGGATTCTGACAGCTGAACCTGAGCCGTATCAAACGGCAAAGATAATATGCAGGTATGCACATCAGCGCCCATGCAAATGAAAAGGGCAGGCATATCTGTCCCATTATATTGAAGGGCATATCTGAGTAATCCCACACATCCCAGCACATAATAATATTGTCAAAGACACCGACAGCAAACTCCATAGCGGTAATGATAAGTGCTCCGAGAAAACAGCTTTTCATCAGAGTCATACCCTCACGGCTGTTTATGGAGTAAAGCACAGTCATGGCAAGTCCGCCTGTAAGCGCCATTGTCCAGTGAGTGTAGCCCCGTGTGTCTATCTCAAAAAGGCAGTAGAAAAAATATCCCATGAAAAATGCGATAATGTGCTGTGAAAGCTTCATATGTCACCTCGGTTCTTTTCTGATATTATTCACTTTTACAAACAAGTTTATGCAAAATATAATTATGGCTGAGCG
>JAFOMV010000066.1 GCA_017418765.1 Ruminococcus sp.
ATGGGGTGTTCCATTGCTATATCATGTTGTTCTGCTGTGAGCGCTGTTGCCAGCGTTGAGCCTAACCCCGTTATAAGCCGTGGTGTACCGGCATATTCAGGTGCAAATCCGTATACTGCTTCCGCCGCTAATGATGAACACTATTTTTCGTTCTGGACAGGCACTTCCCCTGATTATCTCGCCTATGACCTGTCAGGCGTACCTGTTGATGAAAGAAAAAACATACTTGCTGTCTGGTATAACGTAAGTTCATACGATCAGCTCGGCAGATATGCGAACAGAAATATGGAGCCTTCCGATTATACCATAGAAGTTAATTCGGCTGAAGGCGGAAAGTATCCCGAAAGCGGCTGGATAGTTGTGGATACAGTCAAAGATAATACCCTCAGTTCACGTCAGCATGTTATCGATATGTCAGGCTATAACTGGATCCGTATGAACGTGAGCAAATCTGACGGAAAGAATAACGGACAGATACAGGTCAATTTCGATATCCACAATGTTTCGGGCGGCGTATCAGACAGCTGGCTTTTCCTCGGTGATTCCATTACAGCAGGCGGAATGAACAACTGCTACGGTACAGGCTTTGCAACACATCTGCATAATATAGACAGCAGATACTTCCCTGCACAGGAAAACGGAGGTATCGGAGGCATAACTTCAACTGACGGAAAAAACAGTATTGACCGCTGGCTGTCAACCTGCAACAGCAGATTTGTAAGTATCGCTTATGGTACGAATGATGCGTGGGGCGATCAGACAGGTGCTGAAAAATACTATCAGAATACTAAGTATATGATCGATGCCGTACTGAAAGCAGGAAAAGTTCCTGTACTGCCGAAGATACCTTTTTCAACAGAAAAGGGAGTTGCGGATAATCTGCCTAAGTATAATGCAATGGTTGAAAAGCTATGGAATGAATACGGTGATAAGCTTGTACATGGTGCTGATCTCGAAGCTTTTCTGAAAAAGAATCCGAAATATCTCGGTCAGGATGGTGTACATCCGAATTCAGAGGGATATGAGGCTATAAGAAAATTCTGGGCTGAGACAATGTATGAAAATGTTTACAAGTCATCAGCGCCCGAAACCACAACATCTACCACTACATCCATGACAACAACAACTACAACTGAAACTTCAACTTCTTCAACCGAAACAACTCCGACAACCCCTGCACAGAATATTCTCTACGGAGATGCTAATTTGGATGGTGCAGTCGATGTCTCGGATGCTGTACTTATAATGCAGACAATGGCTAATCCTGCTAAATATAAGCTTACAGATCAGGGCAGGTTAAATGCCGATGTACAGGGAAACGACGATGGCATAACCTCAAAGGATGCACTTGCGATACAGAAGTACAAGCTTGAAATGATCGATGAGCTGCCTGAAAAGGAATGATTTAAGCTGGCGAATTAAATCATCATAAAAATTTTACGTCTGTTTAGCTTAATTACTGTTGACAATTCAACTTTCAAAGTTTATAATTAGATTGTCATCAGTAACTGTATCAAGGCGGTTATCGCACCGAATTACTTTCCGGAAACATAATGATGACCTTTATGCAGTGCTGCTTTAATTGCTGAGCAGACATTGATACTTTATCTGAATGATCAGGAGGATGATAATATGAGATACTTAAAAAAAGCACTCGCTCTGACAGCCGCTGCAGCTATGACAGCTGTACATTGTACCACTTTTGGGGTTCAGAACGTGTTTGCAGCAGGAGAAACAGTCTTTCCATACACTATTGAAGGTGAGGATATGGAGGGGGCTGAACTCTGGACACAGAACTATGGCCCGTCACCTAAAGAATACTCAGGAAAAGGATTTGCATATCTTACCAACGGAACATTTTCATTTACCGTTAATGCTCCTGAGGACGGTATGTATGATGTTTCCATAAAGGCGATACAGGTCCTCAATAAGGAAGGCAGAATGCAGACTTGCTCCGTTAACGGCAGCGAAAAGATGACAAATATGCCCTATAATGAAGACTGGGTGGATTTCGATTTCGGCACCTTCCGTATGAACAAGGGCGAGAATACAATAGAATTTCCAAGCAAATACGGATATATGGCTATTGATACAGTAACTGTCACAAAGGCTGAAAAGCATGATTATGCCAAAGCTGACGGTACCTGTGTTGATGCTAAGGCTACTGCTGAGACACAGGCTCTTATGGCTTACCTCAAGAGCGTCTACGGCAAGCACATTATATCAGGTCAGCAGGAGATATACGGCGGCGGACACAGCGGCAATTACGAATGGGAAAATGAATTTCTTGAAGACCTTACAGGAAAAGTCCCTGCTATCAGAGGCATTGATTTCATGAACTACAATCCGCTCTACGGTTGGGAGGACGGTACTACAGAACGTGCTATAAAGTGGGTAAAGGAACGCAACGGCATACTTACCGCTTCATGGCATATCAATGTTCCTATCAATTTCGAGAAGTATACTCTCGGTGATGAGGTAGACTGGAAGGACTGTACATACAAGAATTATCAGGCCTCAAAAAGCACATTCAACACTGCTAATGTAATAAAAGAAGGCACAAAGGAACGTGAATACTTCGATGAGGCAATGAAGATGCTGGCTGAACAGCTTCAGAAGCTCCAGGATGAGAATATACCGATAATACTGCGTCCTCTCCATGAGGCACAGGGCAATGACGGCCTTTACGGTGATGGTACATCGTGGTTCTGGTGGGGCGACAGAGGCGCTGAGGTCTACAAGGAACTCTGGAAGCTTCTCTACAATACACTGACCGAGAAGTATGGTCTCCACAACATTATCTGGGAATTCAACAGCTACGATTACGAAAGCTCACCTAACTGGTATCCGGGAGATGATTACGTTGATATCGTTGCCTACGATAAGTATAACGTTGAATACAACCGAGGCGACGGAAAGAGCGGCGGTCCTAATCTGCTTGCTATAGCAGGAAAATTCCACTCGCTCTATCAGCTTACAAACGGAAAGAAAATGGTAGCTATGGCTGAAAATGATACCGTCCCTGCACTGGATAATATCCTTGTAGAGGATGCAGGCTGGCTTTATTTCTGTCCTTGGTATGACGGCGGTGAGGACGGCGGAACGGCTTTCCTCGGAAAGAATTATCAGGACTATGATGAGCTTGCAAAAATGTATAAGAGCGAATACTGTATCACTCTCGACGAGCTCCCGAAGGATCTTTATTCATCAAAAGGAAGTACTGTCCCTGCTAAAACTACAGAGACAACAACAGTAACAACAGTATCATCAACGACTACATCAACAACCACTTCAACTACACCATCTGCTCCGTCTGTTCCGGGGGATATACTCTACGGTGACGCAAATGTTAACGGAAAAGTAGATGTTTCTGATGCAGTTCTCATCATGCAGAGCCTTGCAAATCCATCAAAGTATAAGCTTACCGAAGAAGGCAAAGCTAATGCCGACTGCTTCAATAACGGTGACGGTGTTACCAATATGGATGCGCTCTCCATACAGAGATATATGCTGAAGCTTACCGACAAGCTCCCTGAGTCATCTGCATCTCAGTAAATGGCTTACAAACCATGTCCTAAAACCTATAATAATTAAAGCAGCACCGCACAAAGTACTTGTGCGGTGCTGCTGATTTTTCTGATAATTATCAAAGCATATGTGCTCTGAGTTCCTCACCTGAGAGAGGCGAGAGATAAGCAGGAGCGATATCGAAAGCTGTCTTGCAGCCTGAAGCTCCCTCAGCCTTGAGCCTTGCAAGTGCTCTTGCAAAGCAGATAAGCACGCTTGCTGTGAACTCAGGATTTGATTCAAGCTTCAGCGAGTATTCTATCATCTGATGAGTTTTCTCGCCGTCGCCTGTGAGACCGCTTCTCATAACGAAGCCGCCGTGAGGCATCTTGTTGTGCTTAGCATCAAATTCTTCCTCAGATATGAAGTTTACGGTTGTATCATACTCATCGAAGTAGTTCTTCATAGTTTTGATGTCGTTCTCGATCTTAGCGAGATCAGCACCTTCCTCAGGAACTACCCAGCACTCTCTGAGGTGCTTCTGACGAGTTGTGAGATCAGGCTGGCTTCCGCTTCTTACAGCGTCCATAGCAGCCTCGATAGGTACAGTATACTGAATACCTCTCTTAACGCCCTCAACTCTCCTGATAGCGTCTGAGTGACCCTGGCTTACACCCTTGCCCCAGAATGTATAGCTCTTGCCGTTAGGGAGGATAGACTCAGCATAAAGTCTGTTAAGTGAGAAAAGACCGGGATCCCATCCCAGAGAGATGAAAGCAAGGTGACCGCTTTCCTTTGCAGCCTTATCCACGTTTGCGAAGTGTTCAGGTATTCTTGCGTGAGTATCGAAGCTGTCGATCACATTGAAGTACTTAGCGAGTTCGGGAGTCTGCTTAGGGAGGTCAGTAGCGCTTCCTCCGCAGATTATCATAACATCGATATCATTTGTCATATTCTTTGCGTCATCGAGCTTGAAAACCTTAGCGCCCTCAGTAAGAGGAGTGACGCTTGAAGGGTCACGGCGGGTAAAGATACCTGCGAGCTCCATATCATCATTCTGTCTTATAGCAAGCTCAACGCCTTTTCCGAGGTTGCCGTAGCCTGCGATTCCGATCCTGATCTTGGACATTTTATATTCCTCCTATGAATATAGATTACATATGGGCATATCTAAAAGCCCGTTTGTTAAAGAAAAAACAGATAGGTGCGACAGATGTAAGGAAAACTCCCGAAGGCGTCGCAGCAGATGCCGTACATAGCTGTTTTTCTCAAAAGGGGTTTTTAGAGATGCCCATGTATATTATAACACATCAAAGCGGTGATGTAAAGAATTTTTTTCGCATATGCTAACAAAAATCCAAATAACAAATAAGACATTCCGGCGATGATCTTTACACATAAAAATAAAGGGCGAATGAAATCATCCACCCTTTGTTTTATATACTGTTGTGATTATTCAGCAGCAACAGTTGTTTCTTCCTCAGTTGTTGTTGTTGTTTCTTCAACAGCTTCGCCCTCAGCTACAGTTTCTTCCTCAGCCTCAGCCTCTGTCTCTTCCTCAA
The DNA here is from genome assembly GCA_017418765.1 of Ruminococcus sp. The sequence continues at coordinate 5,070 of JAFOMV010000066.1, forward strand.
ACTCTGCTTCTTCTTCAGCAGCCTCAGTTGTCTCTTCCTCAGTAGTTGTCTCAGTAGTTACTTCCTCAGTTGTTGTTGTCTCAGTAGTTGTCTCAGTAGTTGTAGTAGTTGTTGTAGCCTTAGAAGATGAGCTTGAAGAATCTCCGCCGCTGCAAGAAACGAGAGCAGCAGTTAAAGCGAGTGAACATACGATAGCAGCAAACTTTTTCATTTTTCATTTTCCTTTCTCTTTATCCCTCAAAGGGATCATACCATTGTTTTTATTGTACCGTGTAAGGCTTTTCCTTACAGTTAATACTATACCACACTGAAAACTCAAAGTCAAGGGAATGAAAAATATGTAACCTTATTTTAAATATTATGTTGCAGAATTCTTTATTTCTTTACATTTTGAGTAAAGATTCGGGTCAAAATCTACAAATCGGAACATACTCAATTGTTGAATATTCACTAAATAGTAACCTTTTTCTTTGCTTTGTAACATATCAACAGGTGCGATGTGTGCGAAAGTATGTTCTTGCAAGGTGAAAAAAATCGGGGAGAACTCCTGTGAAGAAGCTCTCCCTGATGTCATTCTATCTGTTATCAGAGTGATGAATGGAATGTACGAGAGATAACATCGTCCTGCTGCTCCTTAGTGAGCTTTACAAAGTTAACTGCGTAACCTGATACTCTTACTGTGAGCTGTGGGTACTTCTCAGGATGAGCCTGAGCGTCGAGGAGAGTTTCTCTTGTGAATACATTTACATTGAGGTGATGGCCGCCCTTTTCTGTGTAGCCGTCTATGAGTTCGATAAGGTTATCTACCTGCTTCTGATTATCCATGTGTAATTCCTCCTTATTCATAATATGAATTTATTAAAATTCGTCGTCTTCGGGTTCGAGTTCTGTAGGCTGACAGCAAGCGCCTTTTTTGCCTGAGCAGTCTGTGCTCTTGACTGTAGCTACTCTGAGCCCTTCACCGTTTTCGTTTGATTCGATATTCACATGACCGCTTCCCTGAGACATGAGCTGATCTATCAGATCAGCCAGTTCAGCGGGATCGTCGGTACTGCCCAGTTTATCTGGAGTTATCATTATTATTCTCCTTTGAGCTTGTCGAGGTCGATATCGCCTACGAATACATCCGCATCCTTGCCAAGTGCGTTAGGAATGATGGAGAATGTATTTGAGATACCGTCCTGAGCGTGTCTGAACGGAAGCTTAGCAACAGATGAAAGTGAAGCTACAGCACCGTGAGTATCTCTGCCGTGCATCGGGTTAGCTCCTGGTGCAAGCGGTACGCCCTGCTTACGTCCGTCAGGAGTGTTGCCTGTCTTCTTACCGTAAACAACGTTTGATGTGATAGTAAGGATAGACATTGTAGGAACACCGTCACGGTATGTGTGGTGCTTTCTTATGCAGTCCATGAACTTACG
>JAFOMV010000067.1 GCA_017418765.1 Ruminococcus sp.
CAGAATGACAAAACCGTACGTCCTGCTATCGCAGACCCGATCACATCAATTGACAGCTATGATACCATTTTCATCGGATACCCTATATGGTGGGGACAGGAACCACGCATTATAGATACTTTTCTTGAAAGCTATGATTTTTCTGAAAAGACGGTCATCCCATTCTGCACATCTGCAAGCAGCGGAATATCGGTAAGCGAGCGAAACATAGCTGAACTTGTACCGATCGGCAAGCAGCTTACGGGAAAGCGCTTTTCAGCAAGTGCATCTGAAGACGATATAAGAAGCTGGTATGATTCACTTCCTTTAGAAAAATAAAATACAATAACAGGAGATGTTTACAATGAAAAAGAAAATTACACAGACAGCAGGCAGAGAACAGCTTGGCAGTTTTTCTCCAATGTTCGCTCACCTAAATGATGATGTCCTTTTCGGAGAGGTCTGGAACGATGATTCAATAGATATAAAAACAAGATGTATCATTACAGTTGTATCACTTATGGCATCAGGGATAACGGATAGTTCGCTCTCATATCATCTTCAGAATGCAAAAGCACACGGTGTCACAAAAGATGAGATAGCTGCTGTTATCACCCATACCGCTATGTATGTGGGATGGCCCAAAGGGTGGGCAGTATTCAGGCTTGCAAAAGAGATATGGAACGAGGATACAGCCGGACTTACCGATAAGGACAGATATCAGAATACGATATTCTTCCCAATTGGTGAACCTAATCCTTACGGTGAATTTTTTGTTGGACAAAGCTATCTTGCCCCTGTTTCTTCTGAACAGATACCGGTTTTCAATGTTACTTTTGAGCCTGCATGCCGCAATAACTGGCATATCCATCACGCTAAAGAAGGCGGCGGTCAGATGCTTATATGCATCGGCGGCAGAGGCTATTATCAGGAATATGGCAATGATGCTATAGAAATGACTCCGGGTAAAGTGATCAACATTCCGGCAGAGGTCAAGCACTGGCATGGTGCAGCACCCGACAGCTGGTTCTCACACCTTGCAGTCGAGATCCCCGGCGAAGAAAGCCGTACGGAATGGTGCGAAGCAGTATCAGATGAGGATTACAGCAGGCTTCTGTAATACAGCGCACAAAAACTACCTGACAGGATAACTCAGGATATGCTGCTTTAAGCGAATCTGCTTTATTTTCCGCCTAATACAGGGTTTACATACCTGTTTCGTTTGATCGTGGCTTTTCCGTACTGTATAGCTTTCGATGGACATCTGTTTATGCAGGCTGTACACTTGGTACAGACCTTTTTCACCCAATGAGGTTTGCCGCTTTTCATTTCTATTGCTTTGACAGGACAGTTCTTAGCACAGACCCCACATCCTACGCAGCTATTGTCTGCGTAGAATTTTTTTGTCCCTTTAAATAGATTATATACTGACCGTCCTATTTTCGCAGTTGTTCCGCCTTTGATGGTCCTGCTTTCATGAACAGCTATCCTCTTTTTTATATCAGCAATATGTTTATCAGCATTCTCAATCCTTTCAGCAGCTTTTTTTCCGCCGGGGATATTATAGAAAAGAACGGCATTATCGGGCATCAGCAGTTCAAAAACGTTATTAAGCCTGATACCACGCTTTTCGAGTATTTCATGCAGAAGTCCGCCGCTGCCGCCTATGCTTCCTCCGCAGGTAATAACAGCATAAACGTAGCTTTCACCGCTGAGTCTGAGCTTACTGCAAAAATCTGCCGTAACATCAGGAAGCGAGTAAAAATAAACAGGGAACACAAAACCGACATTTTCGCCTTCAGGGACTTTGAAGCTGCATTCCTTTTGGCTGTAAAGATCCGACATATCAATTATTTCTTCTCCCTTATCAGCGATAGCCTTTGCCGCATAAAGAGAATTTCCCGTACCTGTGAAGAAGAATAGCATAAGATCACCCTTTCAATGATTTTTAACCATTCTATCACAAACTGCGGGAAATATCTATATTAATCTGTGTTTTGATTATTATATCTAATTATACTTTTAATGTGAGTGTTCCTTCATAGGTCATGCCATCTATTGTCAGTTCGACATATTTGCTCTTTGAAAAGCCATTCAGACCTGCCAGAAGTATTTCTCTCGGATAGTCCACATAACATTCATCAAGATCAACATTTCCTGTTATACCACTTACAGAGCCTGTTGATGATCTCTGCCACATCCCGTAAGGACCGCTGTATTCAGGCTCACTTACTCCGTAATGCGCTACCCATACAGAATACCTTGACTTGATATCATCATCCACGTAATTATTCAGATAAAATGAACTCATATACAGCCCTACCCAGTAGCCTGCGGATTCAACAGTATTTAAAAATGCCCTGATAACAGCAGAAACTCCTGTTTTGCCAAGAGCGAAATGCTCAGGGAGCTCAACATCGTAATAGATGGGATAAGCGTATCTTCCGCCCTTGATAACTTCAAGGCAGGCATTGGCTTCCCGCACCGCATCTTCGGGAGTAAGAGCATACGAATACCAGTACACACCGCATGGTATCCCATATGCAGTACAGCCTGCATAATTTGCGCTGAACTTTTTATCCTTTTGCAGTGGCGAACGGCCATAGCCTGCACGAAGTACGGCGAAATCAGTAGTCACCGCAGACCAGTCGATATCACCCTGCCACTCAGAAACATCTATACCATAAGCTGGCATAAAATATCACCTCCCCTGTATATTATGCAGAGGAGGTTTTTAACGTTCATGATTCATTTACAAGCTTGCCGCATATATGTTCGGGTACCAGTTCGAATACAAGCACTCTTTTGCCCGCACGCTCTATTTCTTTTTCTATATATTCCGAATCGGATGTATATTTATAGCTAAGTCTTCTTGAAATATCGATAGCTTCATCGTGATCATCGATAAAGCGGACTCTGCCGAAAACTATGACGCTTCTGATATGCAGTGCCCATCCGCCGTCCTCAGTTTTTCCCTTATCATATACACAGTATGAGACTTTATCGCTTTTTCTCATAGCATCTATCTTATGTCCTGTCTTTCCACTGTGGAAGTATATTCTGCCGTTTTCCTCGCAGTACCAGTGATCCATCGGCACACCGTACGGATAGCCGTCATCACCGCATACAGACAGTACACCTCTTGGTTCTGATTTAAGTATACTTATACATTCCTGTTTTGAAAGCTCTTGTTTTTTTCTTACCAGATCTCTGAACATGATTAAACTCCTTAATATCAAACAAATCTAACGGTTTCCTCGATCCTTTTACAGTTATAATGCATTGGTATAGGCTCGGATTCGTCCGAAGGATACCCCATAGGCATTATAAGCACTGATTTAATATTATCAGGGAATCCGAATTCCTTATCCAGCTTTGAATTTGAGAAATAATTCACCCAGCAAGTACCGATGCCAAGTTCCCATGCAGCCAGCATAACATGTGAAGCAACTATGCTCACATCCTGTATACCGGCACGTACGCCCTTTTCCAGTGGGTTTTTCCAGTCCTCATCGGTATTCAGTGCGAAAATAAAAACTGTTTTTGCGCCGAAGATACATCTGCTTAGCTCATTGAGCTTACGTATAGAGTCTTCGCTCTGAGCGACAAATATCCTGAAAGGCTGATAATTGCACCCTGTAGGAGCTTCGTTAGCCGCCTCAAGGATCCGGTCTATATGTTCACGGCTGACTGGCTTGTTGATAAAGTGTCTCACCGAATATCTTGATCGTGCCAGTTCAAAAAAGTTCATATTATTCCTCCTGTATATTTTGTGCTTGGTTATACGAATTGTATCCTTGACTATATTTTATCATACATAACATAAAAAATCAAGTATCTTCATAAAAAAGCCTTATTCTTTTCTTATAGATGTCTATAGATATATCCTATATGAATTCGGGGCAGATAGTGACATTTGTCATCCTGAAAGTGACGGATCACATCTTCATTATCCTTCATTCTTCTGGTATGATATGGTTACAGTAAAACAACATCTGAGAAAGGATGGTCACTATGTTAACAGTATTTATTATTACCTTTATCATAAGCCTCCCCATTGCAATACCTGTATTTATCATATCTCTTATTATACACTTCAAGCACAAAAAGGAAAGAGCAGCTTTAGGATATGTCCGTGATGCAAAAACGGCCGGAAACGGTCCCAAAGTCTCAAAAGCTAAGATCCCGGGCGTTTCACTGAGCAGTTCGGCTGTCATGCTTCTGATAGGTACCGCACTTGTCGTGCTGTCGGGAATTGCATTCGGTGCTGCAAACTGGCTCAACACATCACCTGTCGGCAGAGTACTTATAATATTAACAGCATCTGCATTATCGTTTGCGATCAGCTATATATTCATAAAACTCATAAAACTGAGAGGAACGTCTTCAGCTTTCTATTCGGCAGGAAGTATGCTTATCTCTGTATCAATGGTAATAGCTGGGTATTATTCCATGTTTGGAAAGTGGTTCTCACTTTTCGGAAACGGAAAATACACATTGACAGCATCAGCTTTTTCCGCTGCTGCGGCAGGCTTTTTCATAGGCTGGAAAATATATCATGCAAAACATTTTGTATACTCCGGTCTTTCAATGGCAGCATCAGCTATGCTTTTTTTAGCACTTCAAACAGCATTTATAAATAATACCATATCATTCGGCGTTTTTTCGTCAGTCCTTATTGTATTACAGGCACTTATCACAGCATCATTATATTATTTCAGATTTCACGAAAAAACACCTATCGCAAAGCCTTTAAAGATGATAGGTTCTGTTACATCGGTAGTTTACGCATTGATAAGCCTGATGCATGTAGTTTTCAATATTGCTGTCCCCTCGATATCATCATTTTTTATACTTGCCTTTTTAATGATACAACTCATATTTTATGGGATATCCCAAAGCCGTACATGGATGCTTGTTACTCAGAGCATATTATCTTTAGTTCTTTCCTATACGCTAAGTATATGGATATTCCCTTATAATGATATGAATGGACTGCTTACATTTTCAGCTCTGATATCATTGTCATATTTTATCAACCGCTTTGTACCAAAGCTAAGAAATCCCGTTTCTATGACTGTCCTTATTTCGGCAATGTTTATTACAAGTATCATTTCACTTTATATAATAAAGACACCGCCCCATGTTTATGCATTTATTCTCCCTGTTATAACTTTTGTATTGATCGTATGCCGTCTTTTCGACAATAGAACAGCCGTTCAGACAGCGGCAGGCATTTTCTTCCCTGTATTGCCACTTAATGCAGCAGAACATCTATGCTATATGTTAAGCGATGAAAATGTTGTCAAACTATCAGAAGCACATCAGATATGTTATGGTTCAGCTATGCTGTTTCTCACTGCTGTTACAGCGTTTTTGCTCATTATACCTGAATTTACATTACATGTTAAACATATCAGAAAGTCGGATTCTGTTTTATATACAAACCTTATCGCTGTTATCATAGCAGCAGCTGATATGAGAATTACAAATTACATCTTTATTCCGGTTGCTGCACTGATACTCCACTTCATAGTGTCAAATAAGATGAAGAATAACATAACAGCAGTTGGTTCAGGTATCATGATATTTGTATACATATACGGCTATCTTACTGATATAAGCAGATTCAGCGATAATACATTGATCATTTTACTGTTTATTTGCTTCCTTATTATGATGGCAATATCAAAAACCGTATACGATAAAGCGGTCATTAACAAAAAAGATGGAAAGATCACATTCGATACCGCACTTCTATCCGGCTGGATACTTATCCCATTCATGGACGGATACAGCAGATTTGACGATTTCTTTATTCTGATCTCGCTTGCAGTTTTAGCGGCATGCTTTGTAAAGAGAAATACAAAAGCTTCCGTTTCATCTGTACTGTTTACTTTTTCTGTATTTTTTACTGCATGGGCACTTCTCTCAAGACCTTTCCTTGTTCCTGACAACAGCATGATAGCTAACAAGATAACGCTGGCTATAATTGCATTTACGGGAACAGCTATAAGGGTAATATGGAGAAGATACGCAAAAGTTTCCTGTGTCATTTCAAATGTAATATATGCAGCAGTATTCTCAGCTTTGATGATAGACGCACTTTACTATGAAAACGGCGGAAACACAGTTTTTGTACTGGCAGTAACAACAGCGATACTCATAGTATCATTCATGATAAAATCAAAGGTATGGTTTTCGGTTTCTTCAATAGCGATCGTAACTATCATACTTTATGCAGCCAAAGATTTTCTTGCATCGCTCAGCGGATGGGTATATCTCTTAGCAGCAGGACTCATCCTCATCGGAATAGCCGCAATCAACGAATACTACAAGCAGAAGGGCGAAAACGTAAAGTCAAAGCTTGCAGGAGTATTCAGCGGCTGGAGATGGTAGACAAATAATGCTAAAGCTTGTAAAAAATATGTTCGTACAGTATGATATATACTTTACAATTGAACAAAAAAATGGTATAATAATATTACTGATTTTTAAGGAGGTCATCATCATGAATGAAGTATATGAATTTCTAATGAAATGCGAGACATACTATCTTGCAACTGTAGAAGGCGATCAGCCAAGAGTTCGTCCTTTCGGCTCAATAGATATGTTTGAAGATAAGCTGTATATTCTTACAGGCAAAGTCAAGGACGTTTCAAAGCAGATCCAGCAGAATCCTAAATTTGAAATATGTGCTTGTGATAACGGAAAATGGCTTAGAGTATCAGGTGAGCTTGTACGTGATGACCGCTATGAGCCAAAGGCACATATGCTTGAAACTTACCCTGCGCTGAAAGCTATGTATTCAGCTGATGACGATAACACAGAGGTGCTTTACTTTAAGAATGCAACAGCTGTATTCTCATCATTTACCGAAGCACCAAAAACAATAAAATTCTGAGGTATATAATATGAGTACAGCAATCGTTTATTATTCACTCAACGGCAATTCTGAATTCACAGCAAAGAAAATAGCTGAAAAGACAGGAGCTGATCTGATAAAACTCGTCCCTGTAAAAGCATATCCCAAAACCTACTGGAAACAGCTTTTATGGGGAGGAAAGAGCGTTGTGATGAAAGAAAAACCGAAGCTTGAACCTTATACATTTGAGGCCGACAAATATGATACTATTATAATAGGCACACCTGTATGGGCAAGCACATACGCTCCACCGATAAGTACATTTCTTGCTGAAAACGGCGATAAGCTTAAAGGCAGGAAGATAGCTGCATTTGCCTGCTTTACAGCCGGCGGAGATGATAAGACATATAAAAAGCTCCAGGAAAAAATAGGGATAGATTCACTCTACGCAACTCTCAGCCTTGCTGACCCAAAAGACAAGCCTGCACCTGATAACGAGAGCAAGATAGATGAATTCTGTGAGAAAACCAAATGACATCATACAGCGGAAAGATTAAAACTTTCCGCTGTAATCTTAATTAAAATATTAAAATATATTAAAAATATTTTTTCATACTTGACTTTATTCACAAAGTATAGTATAATATTAATGTTGTCGAGGTGTGGCTCAGTTTGGTAGAGTACTACGTTCGGGACGTAGGGGCCGCAGGTTCAAATCCTGTCACCTCGACCAGCGCCGAGCGGGCGCACGCAATTTGCGGTTCAGTTTTACTGGACCGCATTTTTTGTTATTGTGAAAAATTCTCCATTTATATTGGACAAGTTTATACGCTGAGTTTTTATCTAACATTCTTTTTTTCATCACTTTAAATGCTTCTCAAACTTATTAAAGTGAAACACTTTTTGATTTTCAGGTAGTATTAAAGTGAAAGGAGATAAATATGGATGACAAAGAAATAATAGCACTCTATTTCAGCCGCAGTCAGGATGCTGTTGCTGAAACGGATGCAAAATACAGAAAATACTGCCGTAAAATTGCTGCAAATATTCTCTCGGACTGCCGTGATGCTGATGAAGCGGTCAATGAAGCCTATCTTGGTGCATGGAACTCTATTCCGCCGCATTCTCCCGAAAATCTTGGTACATTTCTCGGAAAGATAGTAAGGAATGTCTCGCTGAAAATATACCGTAAAAATACCTCAGTCAAGCGCAGTTCCGATAATTTTTCACTGGCGCTGGACGAACTCAGCGAATGTGTCAGCAACGGTAAAAATGCTCATGAAAAGCTTGAAGAAAAGGAAGTATCAGAATGTATAGACCGCTTTCTCGGAACTCTCAAAGCTGATGAAAGACGGGTTTTCGTGTGCAGATACTGGTACTTTGACAGCATTTCAGACATTGCAGGGCGTTTTTCATTCACCGAAGGTAAAGTCAAATCAATGCTTTTCCGCACACGCAAAAAACTAATGAAAGCACTGGACAAGGAGGGCTTATTATGAATACAGATCAGCTTTTAGATGCAATCGGCGATATCAGCGACAAATACATAAACGAAGCACACCAAACAAGAATCATAAAAAAACACCGTTTCAAGCCCTTTGCCATAGCTGCTGCGGCTGTTCTTTGTATAGCTGCACCATTGCCTCTCGGAGTTGCGGCAGGCTCGGAAAACGCATATAATACTTTGTATATGTTTGCTCCTTCGGTTGCTCAGACATTCAAACCTGTTGAGGAATCATGCGTAGATCAAGGCATCCGTATGGAAGTGATCTCTGCCGAAATTAACGGAAGCGAGGCAAGTATTTTCCTCTCTATGCAGGATCTGGAGGAGGACAGACTTGACGAAACTGTGGATCTCTATGACAGCTACGACATCCATCTTCCATACGATCAGTACGGTCATTGCAGTTTCAACAAATACGATCCCGAAACAAAAACGGCCTATTTTGTGGTTCATATCGCCAGAATGGACGGAAAGGATATCAGAAGCGGTAAGATGACTTTTTCCGTTGGCTGTTTCCTCTCTCATAAGAAAAAGACCGAAAGATTCCTTGACGAGATCGACCTCAGCAATATCCCCGAAGCGACAGATACTTTCTTCCCCGAAAATACGAACGTCTGGGCTGAAATGGATGGCGAAGAAGCCAAAAATACAAAGTGCATAAAACCGTCCGATACTCCCATTTTCTATGCAGCTGATGGTGCTGCTGTCACAGGATATGGATTAGTAGACGGCAAGCTTCACATCCAGATGAACTACGAAAACAGGCATGAAACCGATAATCACGGCTTTATCAGTCTCATCGGCGGCAGCGGACAGACCGATCATGGAGAGGTTGTGTTCTTCGGCAACTATGACTATAATGAATACATTTTCGATGTGTCACCCGATGATCTTGCTGACAGCAGACTTTACGGTGAATTCGTTTCCTCTCCGCCTTATATGAAAGGCAACTGGGAGGTCACTTTCCGTCTGGACAAATAGCGCTTTTGTCATTTTACACCTAAAATTTCCGTCTCATCAATAGTTTTTGTATCATCATGTAAAACATATGTTTTATAGCCATAACAAATTGACAAACGCCATATATTGTGGTATAATTTTAAGAAAATGAAAAGATGATATTTTGTCTTGATTAGGAGGAAATTCTATGTCAGTTAATATTCCTGAGATCTTTGCCTGCAACGTTTTCAATGAGGAGGTCATGAAAACAAGACTTCCCAAAAACGTTTACAAGACATTCAAAAAAACTGTCCGCTACAACGAGCCCCTTGATATGACTACTGCCGATGTTCTGGCTAACACTATCAAGGAATGGGCTATCGAAAAGGGCGCTACTCACTACACTCACTGGTTCCAGCCTATGACAGGTTCAACTGCTGAAAAACATGACAGTTTCATAACACCTGCCTCAAACGGCATGGCTATGATGGAGTTCTCGGGAAAAGCCCTTGTCAAGGGTGAACCTGACGCTTCCTCCTTCCCATCGGGCGGTCTCAGACAGACAAGTTCAGCAAGAGGTTATACTGCATGGGACCCAACTTCCTACTGCTTCGTTAAGGAAGGCAGTCTTTACATACCTACTGTTTTCGTATCATACACAGGAGAAGTTCTCGACAAGAAGACACCTCTGCTTCGCTCCATGCAGGCACTCAGCAAAACCGCTGTACGTTTCCTCAAGCTTTTCGGCAATGACAGGGTCACACAGGTAACTTCTACCGTAGGCGCTGAACAGGAATACTTCCTAATCGATAAGAAAATGTACGATCAGCGTGAAGACCTTATCCTCACAGGCAGAACTCTTTTCGGTGCAAAGCCTCCTAAGGGTCAGGAACTGGACGATCAGTATTTTGCTAATCTCCGCCCGAGAATAGCTGCTTATATGGAAGAACTTGACGTAGAACTGTGGAAACTGGGCATCTACTCCAAGACAAAACATAATGAAGTTGCTCCTGCACAGCATGAGATGGCTCCTATATTCACCACATCAAATCTCGGTACAGATCAGAATGAGCTTGCTATGGAGGTGATGGAGAAAGTCGCTCTCCGTCACGGTCTGGTTTGTCTTCTCCACGAAAAGCCTTTTGAGGGCGTTAACGGCTCAGGTAAGCATAACAACTGGTCAATGTCCACCAATGATGGTCAGAATCTTCTCGACCCAGGCGATACTCCTATGGAGAACCTCCAGTTCCTCACTATCCTCTGCGCTCTCATCAAAGGTGTTGACGAGTATGCCGATCTTATGAGACTTTCCGCCGCTTCCGCCGGCAACGATCACCGTCTCGGCGCAGATGAAGCTCCACCTGCTATCGTATCAATGTTCCTCGGTGAAGAACTTGATGCTGTACTACAGGCTATCGAGAATGATGAAGTATACAAGACCGAAGCTCAGGCATTCGAGATAGGTGTTGATGCTCTCCCCTCCTTCCCCAAGGATTCAACTGACAGAAACAGAACTTCACCATTCGCTTTCACAGGCAACCGCTTTGAATTCAGAATGGTCGGTTCCTCAGATAATATCGCCTGCCCCAACGTTCTGCTCAATACTATCGTTTCAGAAGAACTGGATCAGTTCACTGAGATACTTGAGC
>JAFOMV010000068.1 GCA_017418765.1 Ruminococcus sp.
ATTACGAATTAAAAAAGTCCTGCCCAACAGGACAAGACTTCAACTTGCTTTTATACCACCCATTGTCAGGAGAGCCGACACTCTCTTGTCTTTAACGCAGACCTACGTCAGAGCCTACAATATCACATATCAGTGACACTTCCGTTCTGCCCCTCGTGAGTGAACTTTGGAATGCTGCGTAACGGAGCGCTCACACCTTTCCGCTCCTCTCTGCTGATACGCTGACATACCTACTCTCTCAGTCATAGGGTTATAATATTATTATAATAGTGTTTTCGGAAAAAATCAAGAGTTTTCGCAAAAAAAGTGCGAAAAGTTAAATCATCGGTATTTTTCTCTTTCCTTGGGTCTGCCTTTGCATATAATGAGGCGGCTTTAACAGCATACGTGAGCTTTTATTTTTTCATTGACTTTATTACAATAATAAGATATAATATAAGTATACACAAAAATCACAAAGCTTTAGTGCAAAACTTATAAAAACACTGTCTGTTTAAAATCTTACTATCAGATAATACTTCTGAATGTCCAAAGAGGTGATATCATATGGGAAAATATAGGATCGCAGCTTTTGCTGTCGGAGCGGTCATGGCTGCTTCGCTGTCATTTGGTAATGCTCATTGTTTATATGCGGCAGATAAAAGCGGTGTTGCTGCGGATGCTTCACAGTCTGAAAAGACATACAGGATAATGGCAATAGGTGATTCCATTACCGACGGCTACGGAGTGGGCGGCTCATACCGAAAATTCCTGTATCACGGTCTGACCGAGCAGGGGATAAAGACAGATATGGTCGGCTCAAAGGGCGGCGAAGGTATGAAGTATACTGATCCCGCAACAGGCAAAAGCTTTGAATACGATGACGGCAATACAGGCTACAGCGGCTTTACCATACAGGATTACAGCGGCAGAAGCGGTATCCTTGAAGTGCTGAAGTCTACGGGCTGTCTGGCTGAATCGCCCGATATAGTAATTTTGCAGATAGGCACAAATGACATCATCGACAACCACGAACTTGACACCGCAGGCGACAGATTAAAGGGACTTGTCAGCTATATCCTTGACAACATCCCGGATACCTCAGCACTTTTTGTTACCACTATCCCCGATGTTGACCCAAACCGCAGGGAAGTGTATGACTGGTTCGGCAATTACCGCCACAGCGCCGACTGGCAGACTCAGTATGATGACACAACAGCTGAAAAGAATATCCACTCCGCAGTTGAAAAGTATAACAGTGACATAAAGAAACTTACTGCGGGTATGGCTAAGGCTGACAGCAGAGTTCATTTCGCAGACGTTAACAGTGCAGTCACCAACGTTAAAAAACAGCTTGGTGACGGCGTTCATCCCAATGAAGACGGCTACAAAGCGATGGGAGAGTACTGGACAGGCGTTATAAGCAGATATATCAGCGGCGAGTCTGCTGTAACAGTGACTACTCAGAAAAAGAATATCTGCATTGGCGATATGAACGGTGATAAGACTTTGGATGTTTATGATATCATATTGCTTCGCAAGGCAGTGCTGAAAAAAGTATACATTCCTGAGGGTGACTTCAACAAGGATGGAGAAGTGAATCTGGCTGACCTTATCTCAATGCAGAACTTCCTGCTTGGCAGACATCGATAACAACTCAAAATATTTTTATACGTCCACTCAGTGGAACATAAGGTGAATTTATGTACGAAAATAAAACAGAAGAAATACCTGTGAAAGCTGTGCTTGCATGCGTAGATACAGGTGAATTTGACGCTGAGACTTCCATTAAGGAACTGGAAGAACTGGCAGCTACCGCAAATGCCGATGTAGTGGGAAGTATCATCCAGAAGCGCCCTTCATACGACCCTGCTACCTGTATGGGTGCAGGCAGACTGGAGGAACTGAGAGAACAGCTTGAAGCTCTCGATGCGGAACTGGTGATATTTGACCACGAACTCACAGGAGTTCAGGTAAGAAACATCGAACAGCTCCTTGACGTGAGAGTTATCGACAGGACTACTCTCATACTCGATATATTCGCTCAGCGTGCAAGAACAAAGGAAGGCAAGCTTCAGGTAGAGCTTGCTCAGCAGAAATACCGCCTCCCCAGACTTACAGGCATGGGTACGGCACTCTCCCGACTTGGCGGCGGAATCGGCACAAGAGGCCCCGGTGAAACAAAGCTGGAGACTGATAAACGGCATATCCGCAAGAGGATATCATACCTTGAAACAGAACTGGAGGAACTGAAGAAGCACCGTGATTTTTCACGCTCACGCCGCAAAAAGGACGGTGTGCTGTGTGCGGCTATCGTAGGCTACACAAATGTGGGAAAGTCAACGCTGCTCAACGCTCTTACCGATGCCGGAGTTCTTGCAGAAAACAAGCTGTTTGCCACACTTGATATCACTTCACGCTCTATTGAGCTCCCCGATGGAAGAAGCGTTATGCTCATTGATACTGTCGGACTTATCCGACGCCTGCCCCATAATCTGGTGGAAGCCTTCAAATCTACTCTGGAAGAGGCTGCTGCTGCGGATATAATCCTCAACGTGCAGGATCTCACTTCGCCTGAAATAAAAGAACAGGCAGAAGTAACAGCTCATCTTCTCTCCGAGCTTGGCTGTGAGGGGATACCGCAGATATATGTCATGAACAAGGCGGATGCGGCACCTTTTACAGATACCGTTTTCGAGGACGATAATACCGTTCTTATAAGCGCAAAGGAAAGAACAGGCTTTGACAAGCTTCTTGATAGTATTGTCAGGAATCTGCCCGAAACAGCAAAAAGAATGAAGCTGCTCATACCATATGACAAAACCGCTTTTATCGGCAGGATAAGGCAGGAGGGAAAGGTCTTCTCTGAGGAATACTGCCCCGATGGTACTGTGATAGATGCGCTTGTTGATATCAAGCTTGTCAGAGAGGCAGAAAACTATAGGATTTCGCTGTGATACATCATTTAGGCAAAACAGTCAGGTTGCCTTTATTTCCTGAGACAGCGCCGGGTAAAGGCGGCAGATGCGCTTTGTGCCATTCTAATGTTAATATACTGAAATAATCCCACTGTCTTGAAAATAACGGAAATACGTGATATAATTAGTGCATACTCAATACTGTCTGCAAGGCAGGCATTGATCTGTACACGTTGATCGATTCCATAACAGAAAGGAAAAAGATATGACGAAAAGGCTGAAAGCTTTATTTATGGCCGCTGCTGTTGCTTTGTCACTTACTGCATGCAGCGGTAAGAAGGATACGTCTTCCGGTACATCCTCTCAGCCCGGAACAGCTGAAGCTACAACCGGAACTGAGCTTATTGCTGACGAATTACAGGAGGAAATAACAACTGCAGAGGAGGGTGCGCCTGCGCACATCAGCCCTATGGAAAAAGTAACCGCTAATCTTGGTTTTCAGGTCGATCCCGATACGGTGATAGAACGTGAAAACGGAAAGAACACATTTAAAATGCCTATATCTGATTTTGTCAGAGAAGGCGACAGAATAAAATCATTTACGTTCGTTATCTATGGCGAGGACGGGAATATCAATGAATTCAAGGGCGGATTCGGTATATCTGTTCTTGACGGCTGCCCTGCCGCTACAGATAAGGAATGGGTACAGACCAAGGATCATACCTTCCCTACAGAGGGCAGATACGGTGAGATAACATGGGAGGTCCCCGATGAGATAGCTGATTATGTCAACGTAAACGGTGAGGTCCTTTTCGGATACTGGTGGGGAGATACTACCAAGATAAGAATAGGCAGCATTATTTGCCAGTATACCCGTACAATAAATGTTCCTGTGGATGGTACAGCTATCCAGCCTGTGGGACAGACTGTCGATTTCAATAACAATGATGAGATGTATTATAAAGTGCCTCTTGATTTTCTCCCTGAGGACATGGTGCCTGAGTCTGTGACCGTTGATCTTTCAGCCGGTGGTGATATAGGCAAGTATCAGGGCAATTTTGAATTGGATTCTCCTTTGGGGAACTATTCAAGCGAAGGATTTTCAGTCATCACAAAAGACAGCTCGCTTCAGCTTACATGGTTCCTTACGGAAGAAGCAAAGAAATACTATGCTGCCAACAGTACATTCAAGCTTGGCTATTGGTTCGGTGACAGAACTGATGTGACCATGAATTTTGTTACCGTAAGATACAGCCACAAGGATACACAATCACGGCAGGAACAGATCGGAGATGATGGAATTATAATTGATATCGGTTTCAGAAACGCAAACGAGATAGTAGAGGCTATGAATGTCGGCTGGAATCTCGGCAATTCCCTTGACAGCTATAAGACAGGCCTCAGCGGTACAGCTACCGAGACAGGCTGGGGAAATCCTGCAACTACTCCTGATATGGTAAAATCTGTCAAAAGTGCAGGATTCAATACTATACGCATCCCTGTAACATGGGGTGAACATCTTGATGGTACTATTATCGATCCAAGCTGGCTCGCAAGAGTGCAGGAAGTAGTAGATTATGCTTATAATGAAGGACTGTTCGTTATCCTCGATATGCATCATGATGACTATATATGGCTGACTCCCGATAATGAAGTTTACATCGAGAACAGCGCCAAGCTCAGGGCTATATGGCTCCAGATAGCAAACAGATTCAAGGATTACGGCGACAGGCTGATATTTGAGGGCTTGAATGAGCCGAGGACCATAGGAAGTGTTACTGAATGGAGAGGCGGTACTACAGAGGAAAGAGCTGTAGTTAATAACTATGAAGCGGACTTTGTGAAAACTATCAGAAGTTCAGGCGGAAATAATCCTGCAAGAACGCTGATAATCACATCCTATGCTGCTTCTGCCGAATCTGTTGCACTTGATGATGTTATCGTTCCTAAAACAGGAAATATAATAGTATCGGTTCACTATTACGCTCCATGGAAATTCTCCGAGGGCAATGCTGATAAATTTGATGACGAAGGCAGAGCTGAAATTGATGCAAAGTTCATTGAACTCAGAAGCAAATTTATTGACAGAGGCATACCGGTTATCATTGATGAATTCGGCTGTGTTGCCAAAGCTGATAATGCCGAGAGAGCTAAGTACTACAAGTATTATATAGCATCTGCAAAATCACAGGGCATAAAATGCGTGGTCTGGGATAACGGAATAACAACAGGCGACGGCGGTTTTGGTATCTTCACAAGAAGCAGCAACGAATGGAATAAGGCTATTCTTAAAGCTATAATGGACGGAGCGGCTTCATAAATGCGTGACAGGCACTGACAGCGCCCGCAGATGATACAAATAAAGATTTCCCCTGACAGGGTACACTATGCAAGTGTTCTCTGTCAGGGGGATTTTAATATAAGGCTTTTTATTTTATATCAAGGAAATTTTTGAAGTTATCAGCAAGGATAAGCTGGTTTTCCTCCGGGGTAAAGCCAAGTTTAAGAAATCTTTCCAGTTCTTCTTCATGGCTCCACATTGGGAAATCCGAGCCGAAGAAACAGTTTTCTACTCCGTAGGTGCGTACCATGTGGGCTGCTTTTTCAGGAGTGAGA
Source organism: Ruminococcus sp. (assembly GCA_017418765.1). The sequence continues at coordinate 5,514 of JAFOMV010000068.1, forward strand.
AAAGCGAGGGAGCTGCTTACATCGAATCTGACATTTTCAAGTCCGGGCAGACATTTTTCAGCATCATCCCATCTCTGGTATCCGCCTAAATGAGCGGCAAGAAGCTTGAGCTTAGGGAAATTTTTATGTATAGCTGCTATTCTCTGCGGAGCAGAGTAGTCATATCTGTTGTCGCCGCAGTGGATCAGCAGCGGAAGATCACCCTCTATCATTTCATATATCCTGAAAGCTTCCGGGGAATCTGCGTTGAATTTTTGAAAATCAGGATGAAGCTTGACACCATGCAGACCAAGTGATCTTATTTGTTCTATATCAGCTTCAAGGTCCTCTGAGTCGGGATGTGTCGTGCCAAAGCCGTAAAACTCAGGATGATCCTTACATTCTGAGGAAATGAATTCATTGATGTGGGATGTCTGGTGAGGAGCAGTTGCAGTTGAACATACAAGGTATAGTGAAGTACCTATCTTTTTGCCGCTTTCTATAAGTTTGCCGCTGATGCCGCAGCTTTCCATAGGTATGTCGTAGAATTTTCCGATATTGACCGTAGCGTTTTCAGCTATCTTCTCAGGGAATATGTGGGCATGGGCGTCGATTATTTCATACTGTCCGTAGATTTCGCTATCCATAGTTATCTCTCCTATTATATTATTAAACCAGAATACATTATATTCCTTTTTTCTGTTTTTGTCAAATCGTGGGAACTTGTGCTAACTTTCTGCATATGCAGTGGTGATGATGAAATTTTGGTGAAAATATTGTTTTTTCATAAAGGATAATGTATAATGTAGCTGACGGCACAAGCCGTATTCAGACTAAAGACAGGAGGAATAAAGCATGAATAACAATATGTCCAATGAGGAAATGCTCAGAAGGATGTTCGAGGAAATTAAAAAGCTGAGCAGCATAAGGCTTTCTGATGACATACCCGGTATGGATAATGACACATCGTCAGGCAGGACAGCGGAGGATATATGCGATGCTGTGGAAAAAATAGGCATGGAAAAAATGCGTAATACCGCTAAATTCGTAAAGGGGCTGAGTGATCCTGCCGAATATGCCGATAAGAGGAAAGCTCCTGCAAAGGACGAGATAATAGATATTCTTTTCAGAGAGTATTGTTCCGGCAGCGAAAACGCTGAACTGGAAGAAGCCTGTGTGCTGCTGGGTAAGAATTGTACCGATGATGAGAAAAAACGCATATGCAGTCTCATAAAAAAAGCCTCCGAAGCAGAGGCGCATGCTGCATTCCTTGCAGGCTTTGAAGCAGCAAAGGAACTTTTCAGATAATATATAAATGCGGATGTATTACGTTGCATCCGCATTTTTTCATAGCCGAATGAATATGCTTTTATGGAGAAAACTTTGTGAAAGGATACTGCTATGAAAAGATTGCTTATGTGTGCGGTGCTGTCTGCTGCTTTACTTGGCAGATGTACTCCTGTAACTATGCCTAAAACGGAGATACAGACCGAAAGTTCAGATGTTTCCGAAGAACAAAACAGCGGATACACACCGCTTAACTATGAATATCAGAAAGGAATGTGGCTGCCTTATCTGAGATATGGCGAGTATATGCAGGGAAAGGACGCAGAAAGCTTCCGCAGGGCGATAAGGGAATGCTTTGCGGAAGCTAAGGATAATGGGATAAATACTGTATATCTGCATATACGTCCTACAGGGGATGCTTATTATGATACAGACCTTTTCCCGAAGGGCGTTTATTCTGACGGCAGCTATGACCCTCTAAAGATAATGCTCGAAGAAGCCCATGATATGGGACTTTCAGCGCATGGCTGGATAAATCCTCTGCGCTTGCAGACAGTGGAAGAAATGGAAAAAGTTCCCGACAGCTTTATTACGAAGCAGTGGTATTTGTCAGGGGACGGCAGAAATATAGGCGAAGTCAGCGGAAGACTATATCTCAGACCTGATTCGCCGGATGTGCGTGAACTGCTTTCTTCCGAGATAAGAGAGATAATAAATACTTATGATATAGACGGCATACACATAGATGATTACTTTTACCCCTCCGACGATGAGGCTTTTGATGCAGAGGCGTTTGCTTCAAGCGGTGCAGATGACCTTGCACAGTGGCGCAGGGATTCAGTTTCCGATATGGTGAAAGCTATGTATTCGGCTGTAAAGGAAGCTGATGAAAAAGTGCTGTTTGGCATAAGTCCGCAGGGAAATATAGCAGCTGATGAAGATCAGCAGTATGCTGATGTAAAGCGCTGGATGAGAGAAGATGGTTTCTGTGATTATATCATACCTCAGATATACTATGGCTTTCTTAATGAAACAATGCCTTTTCTGCCTGTTCTTGCACAATGGGAAAGCCTTGCCCGAAACAGCAAAGTCAAACTGGTAATAGGTCTTGGAGCATATAAACTGGGAAAAGATGATATTTGGGCAGGTGCTTCAGCAGAGACAGAGTGGAGGGATGATCCTGAGATCATACAGAAACAAATAAAAGCCGTTGCCGATTCATCGGCAGACGGCTATGCATTGTATTACTGATAGCTTTTATCCTGTTCTGTACGTAGCCTTGCAGGCAGAAATCTGTGTATATTCTCCAGCATACGTTCATCAGGAGAGAAAACGAGCCTTGTTTTGCCGTATTCTTCATGGGTGAGATCGGCATAGTATTCGTGTGAGGCAATATTATCAGAAGCGAGGATAAGCGTCATATCATCGGTCTCAGTCATATCCTCGTTATATTTGCCGAAAGCCGCAAGCTGTCTTATTTCGGTTGTTACCATATGGCTGCGCTTTGATCTGGCGGTTATTTTGTCGATATCGAGCTCACCGTTTGTGAATGTGTATTCATATTCAACATATGCATTGCGGTAGGTAAAAAAGGTAAAATATCCGCTTACTGCTGCAAGTATCAGCCCGAAAAAGGCTCTCAGCGGAGCGCCAAGCTGTAATACAGCAAAGGCTGCAAGCGTCAGCGTGAGGAGTATACCTACTGCAAGCAGTAAGTTCTTTCTTGTTTTATCAGATGAGGTCTCGCTGCGTACAACAAGCTGTTCTGCAAAATTATCCATGTTGATCCTCCGTTTCGTTTTGAAAGGTTATGTGCGGTGTCAGGATAATAATATAATACCATAATTTGCGGATAATTGCAAGCGGCATCTGACATCTGCGCTAATGCACCAATTTTACGTCTTTTGCAGTTGGTGCTATTCGTTATATTATCAATTGACTTTATCTTTATCATCCGATATAATATAATAGTTACAATTAAAACAACACCGCTAAAGCGGAAAAAACGCAAACGACACACGTATTACCTGAGGGTATGTAAATCTGATCACGGAACGTTCCTGTGTATCAGTGCATCTTCAGGCAGTACGTGTTTTTTTGCACAGAAAGGGAGATCGTATATGCCAAGAAATCAATTTCAGCGAATGATATTCGCACTTATCACCGTTGTGATAACGGTACACGCTTACGTATTCTACAGCCTTTATGTCATCAACGGTAAAATGTTCATGGATATAACAGGCGAAAACAGCGTCATCTCAGCGATAAACGCTATGGGCGGAGTTTCAGTTCTTGGAAAAAATATCCCTATATGGGGAGTAGTTATAGTGGAATTCTGCTTTGCTTACCTTCTTGAGATACTTGTCGGAAGTCCGCTTTCATTCAAACTCGTATGCAGAGTTTTCAAACCCGGTGAGATACATCCTGTTATATTTGAAACAGCGATAATCACCGCCACAGTTGGTATAATGTGCCCGTCTATGAGCTTTATTGCCGCTATACTCTATTATCCTTACGGCATGGCGGAGTTCAGCATATTTACTCTGCTTGCAAACTGGCTTAAACTGGTATGCTTCAATCTTCCGTTTGCATTTTTCTCACAGCTTCTCTTTATACAGCCGTTTGTAAGAACTGTATTCAAGACTATTTTCAGCAAGGATATTGCTGCAAGAAAGGCTGCTGCAGAGCATCAGGCTGCACAATGAGTAAGCATATTCAAAAAACATATAAACAATAACGCTCTCCGTATTTTTATGGAGAGCGTATTTTTGTTTATCAAAAAACATATGCAAAAAGCAAAGCCCTTAGTTATTGCTTATACCATCCTTATTGCTGAAGTAATAATCAAGGAGGAGGTTTACAACGTGGGAGTAGGCTTTTATGCCGTCATCTCGTCCGTTAAGGCGAATATTTGCGTCGATGGCTGCGTCGCTGAATATGCTGACGGTATCGGTAGGGATGATCTCTTTATCCTTGTTCTTTTCCCAGTAATCATCGGGCATAAATCTGAACCAGTCGTTCAATACCTTATCGGAAATCCTTTCGGTAACACTATACGCAGATGTGACCTTTTTTTCATATACCTCATTATGCACATACTCTAAGGCATTAAGATATCCTGTATATCGGAATTCAGCATTTTCGCTTCCGGTGGTTGCTATAAAAGCGATGAAGTTAGCCTCGTCCTCCTGTATTATGCCTTTCAGATGAGCGTACTCATGGCATATCGTAAATGGGAAGTTGCTTGCTACCATATCCTTATTATAGTTTGCCTCCATAGAAAACGGGAAATAAACTCCCAGCAGTCTTGACTGGCTCATAAAGTAAGAGAACTGTATACGCTTTGCAGGCGGATAATAGCCTTTGAGCTGAGGATATTTCATGCCTGTACGCTTCATTGTTTCTTTTGCTTCTTTGCCGTAATCGCAGGTAAGCATAAATCTTCCGTCCTTATCTCTCGGAACTTCTTCTGCAAGCTCGTTCGCCTTATCAGCAAGAAAGGCATAAAGCTCGGCAAGCTGTTTATCTGAGCGCTCAGAGCCTTCTCCAAAATACCGTTCAGAGAAAGGAGTACATTGATACATAACGAAACAGTTGAGAGTCTCCGTAGTAAAGACATATGTAAATATCAACAGTACCGTACAGAAGAACACACCTGCTGTCCTGCGTCGCTTTCCTTTTTTTACTATGAGAAGTATCAGAAAAAGAGGTATGCCTATGACAGCAAGGATGATACCTGCGATTA
>JAFOMV010000069.1 GCA_017418765.1 Ruminococcus sp.
TCTCAGCAATTCTATAAAATTCACAGATGCTCCGGGACATATTTCGCTTACTGTTGAACGTACTGCGGTTTTTGAGGATAAATCAACAATCAGATTTATTGTCAAGGATACAGGGATAGGCATGGATAAGGCATTTTTGCCAAAGGTTTTTGACACCTTTGCACAGGAAGATTCAAGCAGGAATAATAAGTATGGCAGCACAGGGCTTGGAATGGCAATTGCTAAGAATATAGTGGATATTATGAATGGTACTATATCAGTAAAATCAGAAAAGGGCGTCGGCACGGAATTTACCGTTGTTATAACGCTGAAAAACTGCGAGCGCAGTGGAGCGGAAGATGTATTCATTGATCCGAAAAAAATGCGTGTGCTTATAGTAGATGATGAGGAGGTAGCTGCCGAACACGCAATGATAGTTCTTGATGAAGCAGGTATCAAGGCTGATATCTGCCTTGATGGCAGGAGCGCACTGAAAATGCTTGAGGTGCAGTATACAAAGCATGAACCGTATAATCTTGTGCTTCTCGACTGGAAAATGCCGGAAATGGACGGCATAGAATGTGCGGAGGAGATACGAAAACTTTTCAGAAAAGAAACGACTATTATCATACTTACATCTTTCAACTGGGATGAGATCATGGATAAGGCAATGCATATCGGAGTTGACAGCTTCCTTGCAAAACCGCTGTTCGCCTCAGATGTGATAAGTGAATTTGAGCGTATTGCAAGAAAGAACAATATGCTCATGCTTCGTGAAAGAAAACGTGCAGATCTTAATGGAAAGCATATTCTTCTTGCTGAAGATGTCTTTATTAATGCAGAGATAATGAAAGAACTGCTGAAAATAAAGGGAATGATAACAGACCGTGCAGAGAACGGAAAAATTGCTGTTGAAATGTTTTCGGAAAGTCAGGTCGGATATTATGATGCTGTATTGATGGATGTTCGTATGCCGGAAATGGACGGACTTGAAGCTACAGCAGAAATACGTTCACTTGGACGCCCCGACGCTGAAAAAGTACCGATCATTGCAATGACTGCCAATGCCTTTGACGAGGACGTTCAATTATCATTACAGGTCGGAATGAACGCACATTTATCAAAGCCTGTTGAAGCAGAGCGTCTGTATCATACGCTGGAAGAACTGATATGGGATGCAGAACAGACCAACTTACACCTGAGAGGATACAACAATGCAGAAAAATAAAGCAATAGCCGCTTTTATTATAATACTGACAATAATAATGACATTTGCTGTACCGATAAGAGGGGCTGCACAGGAACAGCCCAAAACGATACGAGTAGGATACTATGAAAATGAAGTCTTTCAGGAAGGAGCAAAAGATGGTATCGTAAAATCGGGATATGCGTATGAGTATTACCTTAAACTTTCGGAGTACACAGGCTGGGAATATGAGTATGTTTATGGCAGCTTCGGAGAGGTTTATGATATGCTTCTTGACGGTGAAGTAGATGTTGTTGCGGGCCTTGCATATAAGGAAGAACGGAAAGAGCTTATAGGATATCCTGATCTTCCTATGGGAAGTGAAACGTATAACTTTGTGAAGCATGAGACAGATACTGACATTACTGCTGATCCTCA
>JAFOMV010000070.1 GCA_017418765.1 Ruminococcus sp.
ACGCCTGCACAAGCACCGCACTCTACGCAAGCATCTGCGTCGATCTGGTACTTTCCATCGCCTTCTGAAATTGCGCTAACAGGACACTCGCCTGCGCATGCACCACAGCTGATGCAATCATCTGAAATAATATATGCCATAATATATGCACCTCCGTTGTTATTAAGGGCCTTGTTAACCCTCGGTAACATTATTATAACATAAATCACGCAAAAATCAAGGGATTTTTGTTAGTGCAATCTTACGTTTTGAATAGTATTCGATATACGGGCCCGAATGGATATGCAGCGGATTTTCGGCTTATCTTCTATGGGTAAACCGATCATGGCGATCTTGCGTTAAACAGATGGATAGTGTCTGCAAGATCATGCAGATATGAGCCCAAAAGGCAGGGGAATATTTATTTATCTTTTACTTTTTTAGAAGTGCTTTCTTCTTCTTTTATTGCGGCACATGAAAGACCTGCGGCTGACCAGAATATCGGCGAGAACGGCAGATTCGTACAGCCTATGAAGAAAAGCAGTGTTCCGCATAGAGTGAGCGAAAAAATAAGTACACCTGATAGACTGCGGCCTTTTTTCATTGATCTCAGACCAAAAACGAGTGACGAGAGTATAACAGCTATAAGTCCGATAAGTGAGGGGATACCTCTTGTTGCGGCAGTATAAAGATACTCATTGTAGCATCTGTCAAAAATACCGGTATTGTTTATGATGATATCGGCAAGGTCTGCATCCTCGTTCAGTCCGCCGAACGTGTATATCTGAGGGTAAGCAAGCTGATCGGGACCTGTACCTGTCAGCGGAGCACCTGATATGATATTTTTAGTTTTGTCATTGAGATAAAGATAAACGTCTTTGGTGTTATCGATATCCAGGACCTCGCTGTTATATGTGCCTGCTGAACCTATTCTCATGAAGCTGTCAGCCCACCAGAGCTCACGTCCGTCATGGAGATCATAGGATGTGGGGATATTGCTGATAACACCTGCGCTTATAATGATAAGCGCAAGGGCGGCTCCGATCATAGGTGAGATAGCTGTCACGAGCTGTTTTTTAGGCGCTTTTACAACTACAGAAGCTGCTGCGGCAGCTATGACTGCGAAGAATATGCCGCTGATGCCTATGATGGAATATGTGAATATCATAACGAATCCGAAAAGGCAGGATGATGCTGCACAGATAATGCGGCATTTCTTATTGCTGCCGGCTGCGGCAGTTATCAGTGCAGCTGTCAGTGCAAGGCTGAGCACCATTCCCAGAAACAGGGGAGAGTGCGAAAGTCCTGAAGCAGCGTTGACCTGAAGGTCAAGATGTATTTTTTTGTAGTGTGAGAGATGGCCTGTAAATATCTGTATCAGTGCCCATGCTGAATTAAGAATGCCCGTACCGATAATTCCCTTTGCGAATGCCTTTACAGCGGTTTCACGCTTTACTGCGGCAGCTGTTATGAATATGCTGCAATAAAACAGGAAAGCAAGTACGCCTTCGCCTCGCTGAGGATAGCCGTAAAGAGAGACCATAGGGTCATATGAGTTTATAAGCGATATCACGCTCCAAAGGAATATAAATACAAAAGCACCTGCTGCAAGCCATTTGCTGCCGCTTATATACTTTTTGATAATTGCGATAAGAGCCATTATCATGCAGTAGACACCCGTTATTGCCAGACCGCCTGAGGTTATAGTGTAGGTCGAGGTTATGGTACATTCGGGTATAATGGTAAAAAGAGGCACGAGCAGACAAGCAGCGATAAGTCCGTATGATGCCAGCCGGGAGTATTGCTCCTCTGTCATATTGAGGATGAAATTTGATTTTTCTGTTGTATTGAAAATAGTTCTTGCCATTGATCAGCCTTTCTTATTGATTGTTATGGTGTAGGAATCATCTGTCAGACTGCCGACGATTATCTCAACTCCCGGATCAATTTTTTCATGACCATATTCATCATAGAATCCGAAGCCGGGGATATTGCTGTTTATAACACTTCCCTCATGATAGAGATTATCCAGGTCTGCATCGTTTACAATACGCACCAGTCTTTTTCCGAGGCCGTTGTTTGTGGCTGTATCGTTTCCGTTTCTGTAGCAGAATGATTTTCCGTTAGAGTTATCTTCTGCTGTTGCTTCAACGTGTATAACTCTTACACCGCTTCCGTAATTCTTCCACCAGTAGCTCTTGGGAATATCAATATTATTCTCGTCAAGGGTAGTATATTCGAGTATGAAAAATTCCGAAAGGTAATCATCTGCAAGTTCACCGCAGGGGATGATCACACAGTTTCCGTTTTCAGTCTGTCCGTTTTTCAGCTCGAATGTACTTGAAGCCGAGCCGTCATATACCTGTATCTGTTCTTTTTTATACCAACCTGACAAAAGCTTTGTAGCGCATGAGAAGTCGGAGAATATCTCGTCCATAGTGTCATAGCCTGCCGAGCCGTGCATACCCTCTGAATTTGATTCTTGGTAAAGGTAATAGTCGGGCAGACCCATGCAGTGTCCCAGCTCGTGGGTGTAGGTGGCGGTGAAGTTCGCATAGTCTGAGGAACTTTTTATCTCGGCATTGCCGATTATGACGTAGCTGAGATAAGTTTCGTCCAGCATATGGTCGAAATCGTAGTAGTAGTTGCTTGCGCTTGGCCACCATTCATCATCGCCTGCCGAAGCGGGAACGTTTATGAGAACGGTGTCTATGACATTATCATCGTTTCCGTCAAACTGACTGTAGTCGATGATATCGTCCATAGCGTCAAGGACCTCATTTACAAAGAGGCGCTTATGTGCGTTGTTTTCGTAGTATTCTTTGTCATGCTCGGTGGTATAGCGGTAGACCTGTCCCGAGATATCAAGGCTGTGCTTGGATGTGCGCTGATAGAAAGCTCTTATGCTCTCGTTGGGGAAATTCTGATTTGACGGGTCTTCTTCTCCGAAAGTGATATTGTACATGGTATCACTGAGTGGAGCCCACTGATAGTGGCAGTCCGGGAAATCTACGTAAAGCATGGCTATCTTTGCTTCGCCCTGTGTGGGGAATGATCCTTCAAAATCCATAACGGGAGGGATTATGAAGTCCTCGTCAGAAAGGAAGGGGCCATATGTCTGCGCCGGCGTCTTGTAAGGCTGTGCAGATGCAGATGCAGTTGCACGGTGAGTCCGCTTGTATGCTTCGACATCGATAGTTACGGGTGAAACGGATGTTGTAGTGCAGCAGGTAGTTGTTGCTGGGGCTGTGACTGCATAATGTGCAGAAGACGGCAAAACAGTCTGTGAGGCAGAGTATTGCTGTTTTTGGGGAAATATCGTCTTTTCCAGCAATGTCAGATCAAGGGAATCAACGTTTCCGTCTTTATTCATATCAGCGTTGAGAAATCCCTTGGGGGAGATACTTGCTTTGCCTGAGATATAAAGTTTTGCGACGGCAATGTCAACGGTGTTTACCTCCCCGTCAGTGTTGATATCGCCTTTGAGATTGGCCTTTGAGCTGCCGGCTGAGCTCGTGAAAGGTGAAGCTGTCATGAGCATGGCAGTGGAAAGTGTGAAGGGGATTAGCTTAGATATTGGTCGTCTGATGTTCATGAAATATACCTCCTAAAAAAAATAAAAAGAAAAAGAAAAAAGCTGCGGACAGCATACGCCGTCCGCAGTGAAACGCATTATTTTGCGTAGTCAGTGACTCTGCTTTCCCTGATGAGGTTGACTTTGATCTGACCTGGGTAATCCATTTCAGATTCGATCTGCTGAGCGATCTGTCTTGCGACGAGGACCATCTTCTCATCATTAATGACTTCGGGAACGACCATGATCCTGACTTCACGGCCTGCCTGAACAGCAAAGCACTTTTCAACGCCGTCATACGAGTTGCATATTTCTTCAAGCTTCTGAAGGCGTTTGATATAGCTTTCGTAGTTTTCGCTTCTTGCGGCAGGTCTTGCAGCGGAGATAGCGTCGGCTGCCTGAACGATGCAGGCAATTACCGTTCTTGGCTCAACATCATTATGATGAGCCTCAACAGCGTGTATTATAACATCGCTTTCGTGGTATTTCTTACATACGTCAACACCGATCTGTACGTGTGAGCCTTCGATCTCGGAGGTGAGAGCCTTACCGATATCATGGAGAAGACCTGCACGTCTTGCAACGTTGGCGTCAACGCCAAGCTCGGATGCGAGAACACCGCAGAGCTTAGCTACTTCGATAGAGTGATCGAGTACGTTCTGCCTGTAGCTTGTGCGGAATTTAAGGCGGCCGATGAGCTTGATAAGTTCATGATTGAGACCGTGAACATTGGTCTCGATAACGGCACGTTCGCCTTCCTGCTTGATACGGTATTCGACCTCACGCTTTGCCTTATCTACCATCTCCTCAATGCGGGTAGGATGGATACGGCCGTCAGCGATGAGCTTTTCAAGGGCGATCCTTGCGACCTCACGTCTGATCTGGTCAAAACATGAGAGCGTGATAGCCTCAGGTGTATCATCGATGATGAGATCGACACCTGTAAGAGTTTCGAGGGTACGGATGTTACGGCCTTCACGGCCAATGATCCTGCCCTTCATTTCGTCGTTAGGGAGAGGAACAACGGAAACGGCTGCTTCTGATACCTGGTCTGCGGCTACCTTTGCGATAGCGAGTGATATATAGCTTCTTGCCTTTTCCTGACATTCGTCCTTTATCATCTGTTCGTAGTACTGTACCTTTACGGCCTTTTCGTGGACGAGGTCTTCCTCCAGCTTGGAGATTATGTATTCTTTTGCCTGATCCTTAGTGAATTCAGAGATCCTTTCGAGAATATCCATCTGACTGTTTTTGATGGCTTCGGCTTCCTTGAGTTTTTCTTCAGCAGTTTTTATCTTCTGGTTGAGGGTATCCTCTTTTTTCTCAAGGTTATCGGTCTTCTTGTCAAGATTCTCTTCCTTCTGCTGCATACGTCTTTCCTGACGTGACAGCTCTGCTCTGCGATCCTTGATTTCCTTGTCAGCCTCGCTTCTCAGCTTATGGATCTCATCCTTAGCTTCGACGAGGGCACTTTTCTTTTTATTATCAGCATCTTTTTCAGCATCAGCGAGTATGCGCTTAGCCTGCTGTTCAGCAGAGCCTGTAAGGTTTTCAGCCTCACGCTTACGCTGTTCGATGCCATCGGATACACCCTGATGATAGCGCTCATCCGATTTATTTTTCATGAGCACGTATACAACGAGTGCAGCGATAACTGCACCAACTGCGATACCGATAATCAATCCAAGAGTCATACAGTGCATTACCTCCTTTTCGTATAATTGATAAATAGCTTGTACTATAAACCTATTACTTACAGGGATAGTGGCACAAAATGCCGTATATCCACAAAAGGCGGTAAATGCCGCATTATTTTATTCATTTAAATATATTGATCAAGAGCCCTGAAAAGCAGGACCCGCAAAACATTGAAGGACGGGGTGTCCGACAATCCAGCCTGTACATGGGTATAGCCCTGATGTGCTAATGGCTGAAGTATTGTTTTATTCATATTTATATCACACGAGCGGATGTTATCTTTCTGCCGCCCGAAGAATGATGTAAAACAAAGCTGCATATACTGCCATAGTAATATTATGCAAATAAATACAACACATTTATTATAACCTTTTTTCGGCAGAATGTCAAGAGTTTTGCTTTTGTTTATTAAGTACAAATAGGCGGCTGTGATTAGTGCATTTTGTCTTAGTTTATTATTTGTGTTGTCAGACGTTTACATAACAGAAAACGGCGTACATTTATTACAGATGCCCATATAGGAGAACTTGTAGGGGACACCGCCCTCGGCGCCCCGATAATTGGTGTTGTAGGGGCTGATGCCCACATCAGCCCGATAGATCAACGTGAAGGCACGGGGCGATGTGAGCATCGCCCGCTATATTTTCAATTTATTGTATATGCGGCAAATTCTGATTTATGTTAGTGTCAATTATATCACGCCATCGCCACACTGTAAATAAAAATGCCATAGTACTTCCGACTGAATATCAGAAATACTATGGCTTAAAACTTCTATTTCATCGACGCACAAAAGATACGCCGTTTTTCGTCATATGCTTTTCAATATAAAAATATTACTTTATTTCAAGTCTCTTTGAGACAGGCTGTTCAGGTTTTCTTTTTGGCAGGTCAATGATGAGTATGCCGTTTTTATATTCAGCGCTTATAGCGTTTTCGTCCACATCAGTAATATCGAAGCTTCTCTTGAAAGAGCCGTATGAGCGCTCCCTGCGGATATAATTTCCCTTGTCGTCCTTTTCCTCGTTGTTTGTATTATGCTCGGCAGATATAGTCAGATACGAACCGTTTATGTCCAGCTTGATATCTTCCTTCTCGAAGCCCGGCATTTCCGACTCCATGACGTACTTTTCCCCTTCATCCCTGATATCAGTCTTGCAGGAGTTCATCTGCATTGTCTTGCCGAAGAAGTTCCTATCTGTATCGCCCCAGAAATCAAATGGGTCATAGCTGTTTCTTGCGAATGGTGAAATACCGTATAACATAATTCATACCTCCAGTTTTTATTAGCCTTTAGCTTTTAGCCATTAGCCGTATGAGTTCGCTTCGTTCACATATTTAAATATTCGCCGAAGGCGACATCACAGGTCAACAGCTCATGGCTTCTATATATCATTGTATGCTTATTTTTACCGCATATTCCATTGGTATCATCTCTTTTCCTTTCGTTGATTATATATTAGACCTCTTATTTGAAAGAATGATTATACTTTTGTGACGGGAAAAT
>JAFOMV010000071.1 GCA_017418765.1 Ruminococcus sp.
CCCTCAGCGTTCACTTTTCAATGCACTTGGCATGACTAAAGAGGAAATGAAGCGTCCCCTCGTTGGTATCGTTTCTTCCTACAATGAGATAGTTCCAGGTCATATGAACATCGACAAACTGGTTGAAGCCGTTAAGCTGGGCGTAGCTATGGGAGGCGGTACACCTGTTGTTTTCCCTGCTATCGCTGTATGCGACGGTATCGCTATGGGTCACACAGGTATGAAGTACAGCCTTGTTACCCGTGACCTTATTGCCGATTCAACGGAATGTATGGCTCTTGCTCATCATTTCGACGCACTGGTAATGATACCTAACTGCGATAAGAACGTTCCCGGTCTGCTTATGGCGGCTGCACGTATCAATGTTCCTACCGTATTCGTAAGCGGCGGCCCTATGCTTGCAGGTCACGTAAAGGGCAAGAAGACCTCACTTTCATCCATGTTCGAGGCTGTCGGCGCATACTCAGCAGGCAAGATAGATGAGGCTGAACTTGACGAATTCGAGAACAAGACCTGTCCTACCTGCGGTTCATGTTCAGGTATGTATACCGCAAATTCCATGAACTGTCTCACTGAGGTTCTGGGCATGGGTCTGAAGGGCAACGGCACTATCCCTGCTGTTTACTCCGAGCGTATCAAGCTGGCTAAAATGGCAGGTATGCAGGTAATGGAGCTTTACAGAAAGAATATCCGTCCTCTCGATATCATGACAGAAAAGGCTTTTCAGAACGCTCTCACAGCAGATATGGCGCTGGGCTGTTCAACAAACAGTATGCTTCATCTCCCTGCTATCGCTAATGAGTGCGGAATCAGCATAAACCTTGATATGGCTAACGAGATAAGCGCTAAGACTCCTAACCTCTGCCATCTTGCACCGGCAGGTCACACCTACATGGAAGACCTCAATGAAGCAGGCGGAGTTTACGCAGTTCTCAATGAACTGAGCAAAAAGGGACTTATCAACACCGACTGCATGACTGTTACAGGAAAGACCGTAGGAGAGAATATCAAGGGCTGTATCAATAAAGACCCTGAGACTATTCGTCCTATTGACAACCCATACAGCGAAACAGGCGGAATCGCCGTACTCAAGGGAAATCTTGCTCCTGACAGATGCGTTGTAAAGAGAAGTGCAGTTGCTCCTGAAATGCTGGTACACAGAGGTCCAGCAAGAGTATTCGACAGCGAGGAAGAAGCTATCAAGGTAATCTATGAAGGCGGTATCAAGGCAGGCGATGTTGTTGTTATCCGCTACGAAGGCCCTGCAGGCGGCCCCGGCATGAGAGAGATGCTTTCACCTACATCAGCTATTCAGGGTGCAGGTCTTGGCTCAACTGTTGCTCTCATCACCGACGGACGTTTCAGCGGCGCTACCCGTGGTGCGGCTATCGGACACGTATCTCCCGAAGCTGTTAACGGCGGTACTATCGCATATGTCAAGGACGGCGACATCATTTCCATCGACATCCCGAATTACTCCATCACTCTTGAAGTATCCGACGAGGAACTTGCAGAGCGTAAAAAGACAATGCCTATCAAGCGCAAGGAGAATATCACAGGCTATCTGAAGCGCTATGCACAGCAGGTATCATCCGCTGACAAGGGCGCTATCATCAACAGAAAGTA
>JAFOMV010000072.1 GCA_017418765.1 Ruminococcus sp.
ACAACTATCGTGTCCTTGCCGGAGTTCTGGGCGTTATCTTTTGTTTCCGTTGATATTGTATTAGCTGGGACAGACTTATCATCATGATTGTCAATTTGAACTTCCGCTTCCGTCTGCTTTGTAAGTGTTTCCTGCTGTGCGGATTCTGTCTGTGCAGCCGTTTCTGCGGGAGCAGGACTGCTGTTTTCCGCATTCCCGCAGGCGATTAGGCTAAGCATAATGAGCATCATCAGAAAGGGAATAAATAGTGTCTCCTCAATAATCCCCTAAATTTGAAAACAGCAATGTACAGTCGTCTAACCCCAAAAATCTTGTCAAGAAGATAACAAAGCGCAAAAGCGCCGCAGCAAGGCGGTCGAGGTTCATAGCAATTACGCTGAGAACGATCGATGCTTTTGTAGTGTTTTCTCTTTTTGTTACCAGCAGATCAAGACCGAATTTTCGTTTTGCGAGACTAAACCTGCGTTCAACTTCAATTCGGTCAGTATTATCCTGATAAGCCAGCTTCTTTTCTGCCCTGGAGTCTGCATCTTTCTTTGGTCGGCCAAGTCTCTTGCCAGAAAGCCGAATACCAAGTCCATTACAAAAAGTGATGTTCTCCCGACTGCGATAAATCTGATCGGCAAGTACACGTTCCGGATAATGTCCCGTGCGCTTCTTGTAATTTGCGACCGCAGTCTGCAAAACAGAGCTCTCATTGTACGCATCAAAGGACAGCTTTTCAATTCTGCACATACCGGTCTCATCAACAGACAGATCAAGCTTTGCTCCAAACTCAACCGGTGACTTGGCTTTTCCTCTGACAATCGGACGGATATACGGCTGGCTGATGCTGACGATCCGGTTATCGACTGAATGCGTTTTCCTGATAAACATATAAAGCTGTTGTGCATAGACGGTTTCCAAAAGTTCAAGCAATTCTGCATCAGATCCAGAAAGTCGGATGCCATGATTTTCAAGGAAATTCAAGATAAATCCAATGTCACGGCGAATGTAATTCAACTGCTTTCTGATAGCTTTTCTGATCTTTTTTGCGCCGCGTTTTCTGCATTTGGCAAGTGCAAGATAGTCCTTTCTCGCTTTTTCACGATACATTCTGGGTCTTTTAAAATTGTATTCGGCGCAGATTCTGTCGATCATGTCTTCCAGCTTTTCACGCGCTTCATTCAGCAATTCAATGTCCTGCGGATACTTGATATTCTGCGGCGCACAGGTTGCATCCAGGATCAGAGTACCAGCGTTTTCGGTTGATTCCGGCGTTTCCTGCCCTTCTTTTTTCTGATCTCCGCTCTTATCGTTTTTATCATCTTTATCGTCAGAATCATCATCCTTCTGCGCATTGAATTCAATGATCATTTTATTGATCTCATTCAGCACATCCTCAGAAAGCCGTTTGCGGAATTCTACGAGCAGCGACGGAACAAACGGAATCTTATCTTCATAGCCCGGATAACCGATGAAATACTGATAATATGGATTCTCTCTGATCTGTTCTACCAGTTCTTCATCGGAATAACGATACTGCTTCTGAATCAGCAGCGAACCAAGTGCCATGCGCAGCGGTTTTGCAACATTTCCTGTTTCTTTGGAGAACAGTCCTGCATATTGAAGTTCAATCGTTTCCCACGGAATCATAGATGCTTTTCTGACCCAGCGATTATTGGGATTCATCTGTAAACCCTGCGGCTGATTGAAATCTGTGAACGAAATCTGTTTTTCGTGATCGAATTTATACATGACATCCTCCAAAGTGCAAGCTTTTTTCTCGTTTACCTGCTTTTTCCTTGCACTTCTATTATAGCATATCCTTTCGTTTTTGTCGATGTTTCGTGGCTTTTATTTGGTCTGAGGAGACATTATAATATCTGCGAGTGCTACACCGATAAAGGCTGGATGAAAGAATCCTACGAAAGCTACCTGCACCGCATTTATGGCATTGCCGCCAAACTGGAAGTTTCACTTGCAAACCAGCCCGCAGGAAGTTGGGTCGGTGTGAAAGCTGCCAATAACCCCTACTGGGCGGCGTTGTTCTGGGCGCTGATGATGCGGGGCTATAATCTGGTCATTATCGACAACAACGGAAACGAAGCATTCCTGAAAAATGTCGCGGAAAATGCAGGCATCTCTGTTATGATTTGCAGCGATATGAACACGCCAACGGCTGTAAAAAAGCTATCGTTTGCGGAGTTGATTTCAGCAGAACCGGCAGAAAGCTATCATTCTGACCGCGCATTTGCCGATAAGATCGCGCTCTGTACTTCCGGCACGACCCCTGA
>JAFOMV010000073.1 GCA_017418765.1 Ruminococcus sp.
CGGCATGATACCTAAGATAGACTGCTGTGTTGAGGCTGTAAGACGTGGAGTAAAGAAGACTGTTATCATCGACGGCAGAGTTCCTCACTCTATTCTCATCGAGATACTCTCAAACGAGGGCATCGGTACACAGTTCGTATAAGAACGGAGATAGAATTGAGAATGGATGCTGAACCCATAAATTCTCAATCCTAAAAGTAGGGGAGGGCGCCCCCGCCCTCCCGGGATTTACATAAAAAGGCGTCGGGAGCTCGAGGGCGGGCTCCCATACAAGAAAAATTCTCAATTAAAAATAAAAAGTATTGACTAATATACAAAAAGTTTACTCAATAAAAAGGTCGCAAGGTTGATTTTATATCCCTTGAAGCGGTATAATTATATAATGATATTGTATGATCAGGATATTATGTCTGCCTGAGCAAGGAGGACAAAAATGAATACTATAGACAAATTCAATGAACATATTATGCAGTCCTACGGACGCTATCCACTCGTTATGCAGAATGGCGAAGGCAGGCACTGCAAGGACGAAAACGGCAAGGAATATATCGATTTCGGAAGCGGTATCGGTACTAATTCCCTCGGTTACTGCGACGAGAAATGGGCTGACGCAGTATGCGCACAGGTAAGAACTCTTCAGCATAGTTCCAATTACTACTACACCGCTGTTCAGGCAGAATTCGCTGAAAAGCTGTGCGAGGTCTCGGGCTATAAAAAGATATTCTTCTGCAACAGCGGCGCTGAGGCCAATGAATGTGCTATCAAGGCGGCAAGAAAGTACAGCTTCGATAAGTACGGCAAGGGCCGCCATAACATCATAACTCTCGTGAATTCCTTCCACGGAAGGACCATAGCTACCCTTTCGGCTACAGGTCAGGATGTGTTCCATAACTACTTCTTCCCCTTCCTTGAAGGATTCGTAAATGTAACTGCCAATGATATCGACGACCTGAAGGCTAAGCTGGACGATACAGTTTGCGCTGTTATGCTGGAGTACGTTCAGGGCGAAGGCGGTGTCAATGCCCTCGATAAAGAATTCGTTGACGCTGTTTACAGCCTCTGCGCAGAGAAGGATGTTCTCGTTATCGCAGATGAGGTCCAGACAGGTGTGGGCCGTACAGGTAAATTCCTGGCAGGCGACCACTTCGGTAAAAAGGCTGATATCACCACTCTCGCAAAGGGCATCGCAGGCGGTGTTCCTATGGGTGCCTGCCTCTTCGGTGAGAAGTGTGAGAACGTTCTCACTCCCGGTACACACGGTTCCACTTTCGGCGGAAACCCTATAGCCTGTGCAGGCGGTCTGGCAGTTCTCGACAGGATAACAAGCGACGGATTCCTCGACGAAGTCAGCAGGAAGGCTGAACACTTCAAGGAGAGACTCAGCAAATGCAGCGAGGTAGCTGCTGTAAGCGGTCTCGGACTTATGATAGGAATTACGCTTAAATCAAAGAAAGCAGGAGATGTTGCAAAGGCAGCACTTGATAAGGGGTTGCTGGTGCTGACAGCAAAGGAAAAGGTAAGACTTCTCCCTCCGCTTACTATATCAGACAGCGAAATTGATGAGGGGCTTGATATTCTTATAGATATACTGGAGGAATAATTGATGGAGCTTACTGTATTATCAAAGAATAACGGCTATACCGTAAACGAAAAGAGCAGC
>JAFOMV010000074.1 GCA_017418765.1 Ruminococcus sp.
AAGCTTCTCCAGCAGGTATGCTTTGAGAGCAGAAACTCTTTCCCATCTCTCATTTATAGTCGGTGCAAGCTTTTCAGCTGCCGCACCGAAAGCGCATATCATGGGTACGCTTTCCGTGCCCGAGCGTATGCCTTTTTCCTGTTTTCCGCCTGTGACAACGGGCAGTACACGCACTCCCTTTTTTATGTAAAGCGCACCCACGCCCTTTCCTCCGTGAACTTTATGTCCGCTGAGTGAGATAAGGTCCGCACCGAGAGCACTTGCCTTTACCGGCATTTTCATGTAAGCCTGTACGCAGTCGGTATGAGTAATAATATGGGGATACTTCCGCTTCACCATTGTGAAAGTCTCCCTGACAGGCAGTACATATCCTGTTTCGTTGTTGACATACATCATGCTGATGAGACAGACATCCTCACCGCAGGCATTCACGAAATCAGCCGCATAGAATCGTCCGTCCTCACGGGAAGAAACTCTCGTGACCTCAAAGCCTTTTTTCTCAAGGTCAGCGGCGGTCTCCTCAACGGATGCGTGTTCAACAGCGGATATGACTATACGCTTTGCCTTTCGTCCGTATGCGGCGGAAACTCCCCTGAGAGCAAGGTTATTGCTTTCCGTAGCGCCTGATGTGAAGTATATACAGTTTTCCTCTGCGCCTATACTGTCAGCTATTATCTTTCTCGCCCTGTCCATTGCAAGCTGAGCATCCAGGCCTGCACGGTGAAGGGATGAGGGATTTCCAAAATTATCAGTCATTGCCGTCACAGCCGCCCTTACAGCTTCATCGCAGGGCTTTGTGGTAGCGGCGTTATCAAGATATATTGACATCAATATCTGCCTTTCTTATTAATACACTTGTATTTATTATACCATAAATAAAGAATAAAAACTACCCTATTTATAAGTTTTCTTCAAATTTTCATAATTCATGTGATATGATATACGCTGACAGGACTTATCAGCACTATGCACTAATATCCGCAGTTTGCCTATTGAGAACTTTTCTGAAAAAGGTCTTTTCTTTTGCGAACAAATGTGTTATAATAAGTAGTGTATATTTTCTTAAAGAGGGGCAGATATGTCAAAAGATTTAAAAATATCAGATAAAAAGACAAATGAACAATACTTCAAGGCGTTTATCCTCGGCTTTTTATGTATATTCTTAACTATTTTACCGATAATGCTTTCAGAGAACGGATACTTTATCTTCTACGGCGACTACAACGCTCAGCAGATACCTTTCTATCGTCTGGCATATGACGCTGTAAAAAACGGGGGCACAGGCTGGAACTGGTTCACTGATCTGGGTTCGGACTTTATGACATCCTACAGCTTCTACCTTTTCGGAAGTCCGTTTTTCAGACTGGCAACTCTGCTGCCCGAAAAAATGGTCACTTACTCCATGCCCGTACTGCTTGCAGTCAAGCACGGTGCGGCATCCCTTACGGCATACGCCTACATCAGACGCTTCGTAAGATCAAAGGAAGCCGCTCTGACAGGCGGTCTGCTCTACGCTTTTTCGGGATTTCAGCTGTTCAACATATTCTTCAACCACTTTCAGGACGTAACAGCCCTATTCCCTCTTATGCTTATCGCTATGGAGGAAAATATCAACTGCCGCCGAAAGGGTATATTCGCTCTCGTCGTTGCGGTAATGGCAATAAACAACTATTACTTTTTCACAGGGCAGGCGGTATTCCTTGTGATCTACTACCTGTTCCGCATGATGTGCCCTGATTTTAACACCTCATGGAAAAAGTTCTTCGGCCTTGCTCTTGAAGCAATACTCGGAACTATGCTGGCAGGCTTCATCCTTCTGCCGTCGGCTCTGGCTATAATGGGAAATTACCGTATCAGCGAGCATCTTTTCGGTCAGGATATGGTACTCTACTCAGACAAGACCCTGATACCACGTATCATACAGACATTCTTCATGATACCCGACGCTCCTGCAAGACCGAATCTCTTTGACTCCGATTATGAGAAATGGGCTTCTATCGGAGGATTCCTGCCGCTGTTCTCCATGACAGGAGTTATCACATTCATGAAAGAAAGGAAAAAGCACTGGGCTTCCCTGCTTACATTGTTCTGTATCTTCTGTGCATTCATCCCGATACTCAACAGCTTTTTCCAGGCGGCCAACTCCTACTACTACGCAAGATGGTTCTATATGCCGATACTCATAATGTCAATGATGACAGCTCATTCTCTTGATGACACCGACGCTGACAATATGTTCGGACTGAAAATCACAGCTCTTATCACCGCCGTATTCGCAGTAATGGGACTACTCCCCAAAAAAGACGACGACAAGCTGGTGCTGTTTCAGTTTCCCGCAAGACCTGTTTATTTCTGGGTGCAGATCGGCATATCAGCAGTATGCATCGCAGGTGCATACTATATATACAGCCTGAAATCAAAGAAAAAGCCTTTTTTCGGAAAGGCTCTGATACTTACATCGATCACGTCGCTGATATGCACAGGCACGCTCATCATATACGGAGCATACACCATATCAAGTGCCAAAGAATACATCAGCACCGTTATCAACGGCAGAGAAAAGGTATATGAAGAAGTAAGCGATGACAACTTCTTCCGCATCGATATATCGGAGGACTGCGACAACTTCCCTATGATATGGCGTCTGCCCACTATGAGAGCATTTCAGAGCGTTGTCAATACCTCCATAATGGACTTTTACGAATACGTAGGTGTCCACCGTGATGTAGCATCCCGTGCTGATGTGAGCCATTACACTCTGCGTGGTCTGCTCTCTGTAAAATACTACTACAAGGAGATAATCGACGATGTGACTTACGATAAGCTCATTTCAGGCGATTACTCCATACCTGACGACTACGAAAAAAAGAATAACACCGATTACACCATAATCCCCGATGAACTTGAGGGATTTGAATATGCAGGCGAAAACGGCAGATTCGAGATATACGAAAACAAACTGTATGTGCCTATGGGATTTGCCTACGATACCTATCTTCCCCGTGAAAAGGCAGAAAAGCTTGCCAAAAGCGCACGTGAGCGCATAATGATGGATTCACTGATCTTTGAGGATAAAGAACATGAACATAAGTACAGCTTCATGGATACGTGTTCATTAAAAGAACCGGGCAAGACCAATAAGAAGGATTATGTCCGTTTCTGCAATAAAAAGAGACAGCACGCCTCGTCCTCATTCAGCTATGATGAACACGGCTTCACATCCGAGATAAGCCTTGATAAGCCTATGATGGTATTCTTCAGCGTCCCCTACAGCAAGGGCTGGACAGCCGAAGTCAACGGCAGGTCTGTGGATGTTGAAAGGGTCAACGAAGGCTTCATGGCTGTGCCTGCTGAAACAGGCGATAACACCATAATTTTCCGTTACCGCACTCCCGGTCTGGACATGGGAATCATAATCTCGCTGACAGGTGCAGGACTGCTTGCGGTATACCTTACAGTGTGCTTCATAAACAGAAAAAAGGGCGGCCTTCACCGCCATAAACACTATTACGACTATCAGTCAGAACACAGGATACAGGCTGCCGAGCAGTATCAGAAAAGCTTCGGCGCTGACCTGTAAAGGGGGATAAAATGCATTTACACGAAAAAAGGCTCTCAGGAGAAACGGTATACAAAGGCCGTATCTTCGATATCACTCACGATATAGTCGAGCTTGAAAACGGCAGTACAGCTGACCGTGATGTACTCCATCATCACGGCGGAGTATGTGTCATACCGATAACCGAGGATAATGAGATATATCTGGTCAGACAGTTCCGCTACCCTTTCGGAGAGGTCACACGTGAAGTTCCGGCAGGCAAGCTGGAAAAGGGCGAAGACCACGAAGAATGCGGCAGACGTGAACTTCTGGAGGAAACAGGCTTTACCTGCGGTGAGTTCACTCACATGGGCACTCTCTACCCCGTGCCTGCTTATGACACTGAGATAATCCATATGTACATGGCAAGAAAGCTCAGCGCTCCGGCAGAGCAGAGCCTTGATGAGGATGAATTTCTCGATGTAGAAAAAATACCGCTCTCAGAAGCGGTACAGCAGGTAATGGACGGAGAGATAAAGGATTCAAAGACGCAGATAATCATACTGAAAGCCGCAAGACTGCTCGGGATATGACAAAAGCCCGTCCTCATCATGGAACAGGCTTATGTAACGGCTAAATTATCAGACCTCATCAGCTGTTTCAGTCTCTCCGCTGTCTTCTGCTTCAAGCATAAGCATCTGCTTTTCATAAGCGTCAAGAATAGTCTCCTCTATGAGCTTTCTTGAAGATGCTGCGATAGGATGAACGATATCACGGAAAACCCCGTTTTCATCCTTTCTGCTCGGCATTGCCACAAATAATCTTTCGTCACCCTGTACTACCTTGATGTCATGTACTGCAAGCATATCGTCTATGGTAACTGAAACGACTGCTCGGAGTCTTCCGTCTGTCATGATCTTTCTGATCTTTACGTCTGTGATTTCCATTAGTTATTCCTCCTGTTACAATACAGTATAGAGCATCTGACTTCAAAAACCGTTGCGCAAATCTGCACTGTAACTTTACGGCGACGCTTTTCGGTGTCAAAGGGCTAAGGTCTGATTCAACCAATTAACGATCAGACTTTCGACCTGGTAAATGCATATTTGTATTATAACTTATATTTGGTAAAAAATCAAGTCTTTTTATTTATTTTTTAGTTTAAACTTTATAATTTTTAAAAAGGCTCCTGATGAAATATTCTTTGTAAAGCCTTTGTTCTAAGCGCTTTACATATAATCATTATTAAATTTGAAAGGTGATCTGTTTTGGATACTAATATCTTAAAAGGAAAAAAACACATACATTTTATAGGTATAGGCGGTTCGGGTATGTACCCTCTCGCTCAGATACTTCACGGTCAGGGCTATTATCTTACAGGCTCTGACAACAACGAGACCGAAACTCTCGACGCTGTAAGAAAAATGGGTATCCCCGTTTTCATCGGTCAGCGAGCAGAAAATATCGAGGGTGCCGATCTCATCGTTCACACTGCCGCTATCATGGCTGATAACCCTGAGCTTATCGCAGCAAAGGCAAGCGGTGTACCTGTGCTCGAACGTGCAGATCTGCTCGGTATCGTTACTTCATGGTACAGCAATGCCATCTGCGTATCGGGTACTCACGGCAAGACCTCCACTACATCGATGATAACGCAGATACTCTATACAGCAGGAGTTGACCTCTCCGCTTATATAGGCGGAAAGCTCCCGTGTATCGGCGGAAGCGGAATCGCAGGAAAGAGCGACATCCTTGTATGCGAGTCATGCGAATTCGAGGACCACTTCCTCAAGTTCTTCCCTGATATATCCGTTATACTCAACATCGACGCCGATCACCTTGATTACTTCGGAACTCTTGAAAACATCATCAAGTCATTCCATAAATTCAACGAGAACACATCAAAGTGTATCATCATAAACGGCTCTGACGAGAACTCGATGAAGTCTCTCGAAGGCATAACAGGCAAGGAGATAATCACCTTTGGCAAGGACAGTTCATGCGACTACTATCCCGAAAATGTAAAGCACGAAAACGGTCTCCTCACCACATATGACGCTATGTACAAGGGCGAAAAGCTGGGAACTATCACACTCCACATCGCAGGCATACACAATGTCCTCAACTCACTGGCAGCTGTTGCAGCCGCAAGATACGTGGGAGCTGAGTTTGACGCTATACAGAAGGGTCTGGAAGAATTCAGAGGCGCTAAAAGACGTTTCGAGAAGCTGGGCTTTGAAAAGGGCATCACCGTTGTTGATGATTACGCTCACCATCCCACAGAGCTTGAAGCCACACTCAACGCCGCTATGGAAATGAACTTCAACCATGTATGGGCAGTTTTCCAGCCATTCACATTCTCACGCACAAAGCTTCTTCTCGATGATTTCGCAAGAGTGCTCCAGATACCGGATCATGCAGTTCTCACCGACATCATGGGAAGCCGTGAAAAGAACACTTACGGCATCTTCACACGCCACCTTGCTGAGAAGATACCGGACTGTGTATGGTTCCCGCAGGACGAACAGGCAGAATGGACAGACGAAAGAAAGTACGCAAACTTCGGACAGATATGCGACTATATATGTGAACACGCTCAGGAGGGCGATCTCGTTATCACTCTCGGCTGCGGCGATGCATACAAAATAGCAAAGATGATACTGAAAAAACTTGCGGAGGGATAAATCATGCTGAAAGACAAGGAAATAGAAGTCTTCAACTATATCAAAAGCAGGCTGAGCGACGGTATCTCTCCATCGGTAAGAGAGATAATGGAGGCTATGGGATTCCGTTCCACCTCCACTGCACACCGCTACATAGAGTCACTTGTCCATGAGGGACTTATCGAAAAAACCGGCAACCTCAACAGATCGCTCCGTCTTCCCAACTGCGGTACTGCTTCTGTTCCGATAATGGGTACGGTTACCGCAGGTCAGCCTATAACAGCTGTTGAAAATATCACGGGCTACGTTGGCTTTGAGGCTCAGGGCATTGACCCCGAGGAGCTTTTC
>JAFOMV010000075.1 GCA_017418765.1 Ruminococcus sp.
ACGGCATCATGAAGTCTATCTTCAAGGCTTGCGACGATGCTGCTAAGGAGTACGGCATGGCTGGCAACTACATGGCAGGCGCTAACATCGCAGGCTTCCTCAAGGTTGCTGAGGCTATGAAGGCTCAGGGCTGCGTTTGATTAAAATTAACTGAAAACTAATAGTGACTCATTAGTGTCAGAGCAGTAAATATCACTCTCCCGTTGTGCTAACCGACGGGAGAGTTTTTTATGTTGCATTTTATTATAGAATGTGGTATAATAAAATGTATTATTATGCTCCGACAGCGGAGCTGTAACAGGAGTTGAAATATGGATCATAACCGAATAGAGATAGGTGACAATATCGGATTTTCGACTATCATAGATAAAAAGTTCAAATCATCCCTGCTGACTGTCCGATTTATTACTTCGCTTGATAAACAGACATCTTCGGATAATGTTATGGCTTTCAGTCTTCTTTCTGACACTAATTCCAGATACAGGACCATAGCCGGGCTCAGCGAAGCGCTTTCTGAGCTTTATGGTTCGTCGATATCTTCTTTTTCACGGAAAAGAGGAGATCTTCAGATACTTGGTATCAGCTCAACCTGGCTTGCGAGCCGATATGCCATTTACGGTGAGGACATACAGAAAGGTATGCTTGAGATTTTTCATGACTGCCTTTTTTCGCCTGATGCCGAAAATGGTGCTTTCAACAGTGAGACATTCGCTATCGAAAAAAAGGAACTCCTTGACCGTATCGATGCGGAGCTGAACAGTAAGCGAAGATTTGCTGTCGCTAAGGGGACAGCCCTTGCTTTCAGCGGTGAGCCTGCGGAAAATTACAGCTATGGTACAAAAGAGACTGCCGAAGCTGTTACTTCGGAAAGTGCGTACTCAGCCTACAGGCGTATACTTGAAACCGCAAGGATAGAAGCGTTTTTTGTATCATCTGAGCCTGACCCGAATGTGGAAAAAATGCTCAGAGATGGATTTGCTTCTGTAAAAAGGCGGCCTGAGCCTGTCAGATTCATCAGCTACAGTCCGCTGAAACCCGAACCTGTAACAGTTACAGAGGAATTTGACGTAAGACAGTGCAAGATGGTCATGGCTTTCAAGACAGACTCAGAGGATGCCTTTGCTCTCAGGCTTATGGCGACTATCCTCGGCGTTACACCGGTATCTAAGCTGTTCGTAAATGTACGTGAAAAGCTGGGGCTGTGCTATTACTGTTCTTGTCAGATAATGCTGACAAAGGGTACGCTTTTCATTGACTGCGGCGTGGAAAGAGATAATATCGAAAAGGCTCGTCAGGAGATAATGCGTCAGATAGATGAGATGTGCTCAGGCAATATCACTGACGATGAGATCAGCAGTGCTGTTCTTGCCACTGAAAATGGATTGTGTCAGGTGGGCGATACTATTTCTTCATATTCAGGCTGGTATTTTGAACGCCTGTGTGAAAACAGTATACAGTCACCGCAGGAAATGGAGAAAGTATACAGAGGTGTAACAAAAGAGCGTATCGTAGAAGCTGCTAAGACGCTGAAACTTGATTCCGTTTATATCATGCTCGATAAGGAGGATAAGGAATGAAGGAGATACTCACAAGCTCACGTACAGGCGACAGCTGTATCCATGTCAAGCATAAAAGCGGACTTGATATCTATATATGCGAAATGAAAGGTTTCAGCAGTATAGAGGCTTTGTTCGGTACAAAGTACGGCTCTGTCAATACTATGTTCAGAAACAGGGATGACAGGGAATACACTGTTGTTCCTGAGGGAATAGCGCATTTTCTTGAGCATAAGCTTTTTGAAAATGAGGACTGCGGAGTGTTTGAACTCTATGCAGCAACAGGTGCAAGCGGAAATGCTTTTACTTCGTTTGACAAGACCTGCTACACTTTCAGCTGCTCAAAGAATTATCAGGAGAATCTGAAGATACTCCTTGATTTTGTCCAAAAGCCTTACTTCACAAGGGAAACTGTGGAAAAGGAACTGGGAATAATCGGACAGGAGATACAGATGACCAACGATAATCCCGATTGGCGTGTGTTTTTCGGACTGCTGAACTGTATGTACCATACTCATCCTGTCAAGATAGATATAGCGGGCACTCAGGAAAGCATAGCGCAGATCACGCCTGAACTGCTGTACAAATGCTATGATTCATTCTACAACCTTAACAATATGGTGCTTTCCATTGCAGGAAACATCAGGGCTGACGAAGTGCTGGCTATATGTGATGAATACCTTAAACCGTGTGAGGATAAGGGACTTGAAACAGTATTTGCTGATGAACCTGATACCATTGTAAGAAGTGAATACCGTGAAAAGGACAACGTGGGAGCTTCGATATTCAACATGGGATGGAAATGCAGTCCATGCTCGGGTATGAAAAGGCTCAGAAAGATACTCGCCGCAACTATGGCGGGAATATTTTTTACAGATGTTTCGTCAGAGATGTATCAGGAGCTTCTCAGGGATGGTATCATCAATTCCACATTCTCTTATGAGGTGTTCAGCGGAGACGGTTATTTCTCGCTGGTGCTGAGCGGTGAATCAGAGCATCCTGATATCGTCAGGGAAAGCATTATCCGTGAAAAGGAAAGGCTGCTGAGTGAGGGGATACCCGAAAAAGACCTCAGGCGTTTCATCAAAGGTGTTTACGCCGATCTTGTATGCGAGCTAAACAATGTAGAACTTGTAGCTAACCTTATGCTTAATTCGCACATGGATGGGATATCACCATATGATACCATAGATGAGATAACAAAGCTGACAACAGATGATGTGCTGGGATTCATTAAAAATGAACTTAACGATGATAAGCTGGTGCTTTCTGTTATTGAAAGGATAGGTGAACAAGTATGAATATCGAAAGGATAAACGATCTGACCGAGATACAATTCCCGAAGCTGGGATGGACCTTCCACATAGACCCGACAGCATTCAGTATAGGAGGCTTTGACGTACAGTGGTATGGTATACTGATAGTAGCAGGCCTTTTGCTGGCACTGTTCTATGTAATGCCGAGAATGAAAAGATTCGGCATAGACGCTGAAAGAGCCATTGACGCTGTTATAGGCGGTGTTATCGGCGGTATAATCGGTGCAAGGGCATATTATGTGCTTCTCAGGTGGGATGATTATAAAGGCGATATCAAGGCTATACTGAATACCCGTAACGGCGGTCTTGCCATTTATGGCGGACTTATCGGTGCTGTTCTGGTAGGACTTATAATATGCAGGATACGCAAAGTCAGGATACTGCCCATGCTGGATGTTACAGTACTGGGATTCCTGATAGGACAATCAGTCGGACGATGGGGCAATTTCGTCAATCAGGAGGCCTTTGGCTCGAATACATCTTCATTCCTCGGAATGACAGGCGGACGCATACAGCAGACCATCATCGATCAGACATCTATAGGCGGCGAAATGAACCTTAACGGAAACGCAGCTATGATGTGGGAAAAGGCTGTACATCCGTGTTTCCTCTATGAGTCAGTGTGGTGTTTCCTGGGATTTCTTTTACTTTCCGCATGGTCAAAGAGAAGAAAGTATGACGGACAGATATTCCTGATGTATATGGCATGGTACGGCGCAGGACGATTCGTGATAGAAAGTCTGCGTACAGACAGCCTGATGGCAGGCAGCCTTAAATTCTCACAGGTACTTTCTGCTTTGCTTGTTATAGTATCAGTTATATTGCAGATTGTGTTCTTCTTCAGAAGAAAGCGTGACCCCGAAAGCTTTGTGCTTTATTCAAGCACTGAGGAATCACGGCTTCTTATAGAGGAAAGCCGCAGAATGCGTATGGGTCTTACAACTGATGATGCAAAGGTGGAGGCAAATGATGAAGATGATATCCTCAGCGATGAAGCTGACATCCTTGCAGATGAAGTAACGGAAAATGACAGCAATAACGCTGACAAAGAATAATAGGAAATCACACATCGGCTTTGTCCGATAGAAGATCAATATAAATAAAATCCAAGGAGGAAATGATAATGGCACAGATAATCGACGGAAAAGCAGTTTCCGCAGCAGTAAAGCAGGAGGTAGCTGATGAGACAGCTAAACTCAGAGATGAAAAGGGACTCAAGGTGGGGCTCGCAGTAGTTATCGTAGGAAACGATCCTGCTTCAAGAGTATATGTCAACAACAAGAAGAAGGCTTGCGAGGCTGTAGGTTTCCAGTCATATGAGTATGCTCTCGATGAGAACACAACTCAGGAACAGCTTCTTGACCTCGTGAATGTACTCAACCGTGATGACAGAGTAAACGGTATCCTTGTTCAGCTTCCGCTTCCTAAGCACATCGACGAGAAGGCGGTCATTAATGCTATTTCGCCTGATAAGGACGTTGACGCATTCCACCCGATCAATGTAGGCAAGATAATGATAGGCGAGTATTCATTCCTGCCATGCACTCCCGCAGGCGTTATGCGCCTTATCGAGAGCACAGGCACTGACATCACAGGCAAGCAGTGTGTAGTTATCGGCAGAAGCAACATCGTAGGCAAGCCGCAGGCAATGCTTCTTCTTCAGAAGAACGGCACAGTTACTATCTGTCATTCAAAGACAAAGAACCTGAAGGAGATATGTCTCGGTGCAGATATCCTCGTTGTTGCCATCGGACGTGCTAATTTCGTAACAGGCGACATGATAAAGGAAGGTGCAGTTGTTATCGATGTCGGCATGAACCGTCTTGAAAACGGCAAGCTGTGCGGCGATGTTGAGTTTGAGTCAGCCGAGAAGAAGGCTTCATTCATCACACCTGTACCCGGCGGCGTAGGTCCTATGACAATCGCCATGCTGATGAAGAACACTCTCACAGCAGCTAAGCAGCAGGCAGGCATCGAATAAGAGGCTATACTTACACATAGAGAGATCACTTTATAAGTTTATCGTGGG
>JAFOMV010000076.1 GCA_017418765.1 Ruminococcus sp.
GAAGGCTTCATCCACGCTACAGTAGGTCTTGAAAATCCCGATGAGGAATGTGACCTTGACTACTGTGCAAATAAAAACTATGAGCAGGAAGTCCGTGCAGTTCTTTCAAATTCTCTCGGATTCGGCGGACATAATGCTACTCTCTGCTTCAAGAAGGCAGCAGAATAATAAGGAGGACATAATATGAGCCAGATCTTAGATATGGTCGATATCGAGACCATCGAAAAGCTTGCTGATATAATCAATAAAAAGGAACTCTCAGAGCTGACTATCGCAGACGGTGACAGGACCATCACCATAAAGGGCAAGAGACCTGTTCCGCCTCCGCCTGCTGCAATGCCTTTCATGGGTATGCCTGCACAGATGCCTTCTGCTCCCGAAGACGCTCTTTCCGAGACAGAGGCAAATACCGCAGCAGAGATAAGCGGAAACATCGTAAAGGCGCCTATCGTAGGCACTTTCTATGCCGCTCCTTCACCTGACAAGCCGCCTTTCGTAAAGATCGGCGATACCGTCAAGAAGGGCGATGTTATCATGATAATCGAGAGCATGAAGCTGATGAACGAGATACAGTCCGACTACGACGGTGTTGTTGACAGCATCCTCGTTTCCGACGGTCAGACTGTTGAATTCGATCAGCCTGTCATGGTCATAAAGTAAGCAGAAATCAGAAAGCAGTAGCTGCTGAATTAAATTGAAAGAGAGAAAGATTATGGCTGATATACTTATGGATCAGGAACAGATCAAGCAGGTGATACCTCACCGTGATCCTTTCCTGCTTATAGATGAGATAGTCGATATGGAAGTCGGCATTAAGGTACACGCAAGAAAATACATCAAGGAGGAGGACTTCTGGTTCAAGGGTCACTTCCCGGGATATCCCGTAACTCCCGGCGTTCTCATGATAGAGATGCTGGCTCAGGCAGGCGCTGTATGCCTTCTCTCAAAGCCTGAGTTCAAGGGCAAGATAGGACTTTTCGGCGGTATCGACAAGGCTAAGTTCCGCAGACAGGTAGTACCCGGAGATGTTCTTGACCTTGAAGTTGAGATCACCCGTACAAGAGGACCTGTTGGCACAGGTACCTGCCTTGCTTCCGTTGGCGGAGAAAAGGCTGTTTCATGTGAGATAACTTTCATCGTTGCTGACGGGGACAAAAAGTGATATCCGACAGTATAAAAGGAGATATACATTAATGTTCAAAAAGATCCTTATCGCCAACAGAGGCGAGATAGCGGTGCGTATCATAAGAGCGTGCCGTGAGATTGGCATAAGGAGCGTTGCGGTATATTCTACCGCCGACAGAACTACGCTCCATGCCCAGATAGCGGATGAAGCCGTATGCATAGGCCCTCCTGCTACCAAGGACAGCTACCTCAATATGAACGCTATCATTCAGGCTGCCATAAATACGGGCTGTGACGCTATACACCCCGGTTTCGGCTTCCTTTCTGAAAATGCCGAATTTGCAAGGCTCTGCGAGTCGTACGGGCTTGTATTCATCGGCCCTTCCTACCACTCCATCGAGATGCTGGGCGACAAGGCTGCTGCGAAAGCTACAATGAAAGCTGCGGGCGTACCTGTTATCCCCGGCTCTGACGGCGCTGTAAGCTCAGTGGAGGAGGCAAGGCTTATTGCTGACAAGGCAGGCTATCCCGTACTTATCAAGGCAAGCGCAGGCGGCGGCGGACGAGGCATACGCCGTGTGGATTCTCCTGCGGAGCTTGAAGCACAGATGACAGCCGCTCAGCAGGAAGCAAAGAACTTCTTCGGCGATGATACTGTATACGTTGAGAAGTTCCTTATAAATCCACACCATGTCGAGATACAGATGATAGCCGATAAGCACGGTAATTATATACATCTCTGTGAGCGTGACTGCTCAATGCAGAGAAGGAACCAGAAAGTGCTTGAGGAATGTCCGAGCCCTATCGTAAGCCCTGAGCTTCGTGAGAAGATGGGTAATGCCGCTATTACAGCGGCTAAGGAATGCGGATACTACAATGCAGGTACTATTGAATTCCTCGTTGATGAGAACCGTGATTTCTACTTCATGGAGATGAATACCCGTATACAGGTAGAGCATCCTATTACCGAGGAGGTAACAGGCTTCGACATAGTAAAGGCTCAGATAGAGATCGCAGCAGGATTACCCCTGAAAGTAAAGCAGGAGGATATCGTAATGCGTGGCCATGCGATAGAGTGCCGTATCAATGCCGAAGACCCTGAGCATAACTTCCGCCCATCACCGGGCACCATCACAGCTCTGTATATGCCGGGCGGCCCCGGAATACGTATCGACGGCGCTGTATATCAGGGATATACCATTACCCCTTACTATGACTCAATGATAAGCAAGCTCATCGCTCACGGCTCTGACAGAGATGATGCCATCAACAAGATGAGATGGGCACTTTCTGAATTTATAGTAGAGGGCGTTGAGACTAATATAGATTTCCAGCTCGGACTTATCCGGAATGCCGACTTCAAAAACGGCAATTATGATATCGGCTTCCTTGGAAGATACATGGAAGACAAGAAGAATAAGTAAAGCGGTGAATAATATTGTTTGAAGGTTTTTTTGACGTTGTAAAAAAACGTGCAAGGGGCGGCGAAGAAGAATACAAGCCGCCGATGTTCAAGTGCCCGAGATGCACTCAGACAAGCCCACTTTCCAGATATGAGGAGCTTCACAGAGTTTGCCCCAAGTGCAATTATCACGGCAGGCTATCGTCACAGGAGCGTATAGCTGTCACGGTAGACAAGGACAGCTTCAGGGAGCTTGACAGCACCATGAAAAGCGGCAATCCTCTTGATTTCCCCGATTATTCCGAGAAACAGGCTGAACTCAGGAACAACACAGGTCTGAATGACGCTGTTATCACAGGTACCGCCACTATCAAGGGTTCGCCTGTTGTGATCGGTATCATGGATTCCCGTTTCATGATGGGCAGCATGGGAAGCGTTGTAGGCGAGAAGATAACCCGTGCCTTTGAGTACGCAACAGAAAAAGGACTGCCCGTTGTTATGTTTACTGCGTCAGGCGGCGCACGTATGCAGGAGGGCATAGTTTCTCTCATGCAGATGGCAAAGACTTCGGGAGCAGTCAAGCTTCACAGCGAGGCAGGCGGACTTTATATATCAGTCATGACCGACCCGACCACAGGCGGTGTAACAGCAAGCTTTGCTTCACTCGGAGATATAATCATAGCCGAGCCGAAAGTGCTCATTGGTTTCGCAGGAAGACGAGTTATCGAGGGAACTATCAAGCAGAGACTTCCCGAGGACTTCCAGCTTGCGGAATTCATGCACGATAAAGGCTTCGTTGATATGATAGTCGAGCGCCGCAAGATGAGAAGCGTTCTCTCACATCTGCTGAAGCTTCACGGCTTCTATCCCAAGGAAAAGGAGGCCTGAGCCATGGATGAGAAAAGAACAGCGTGGGAGCGTTTACAGCTTGTCCACACTAAGGGCAGACCTACCATAAAGGACTATATCCCACAGATATTCACGGATTTCTACGAAATGCACGGTGACCGCCTTTGCGGTGACGACAAGGCTATCCTCGGAGGTATAGGCCGTCTTGACGGCAGACCTGTCACCATTATCGCTCAGGTAAAGGGCAGGGATATCAACGAGAACAAGGCCTGCAATTTTGCAATGCCCCATCCCGAGGGCTACAGAAAGGCACTCCGCCTTGCAAGGCAGGCTGAGAAGTTCCACAGACCTGTTATCTGCTTCATAGATACTCCCGGTGCATTCTGCGGCGTTGCTGCCGAAGAAAGGGGACAGGGCGAGGCTATCGCTAAGAATATAGCCGAATTCATGACTCTCCGCACACCGATAATATCTATCGTTCTCGGCGAAGGCGGAAGCGGCGGAGCTCTTGCTCTGGGTGTCTGCGATGAACTGGCTATGCTGGAAAATGCTGAATATTCCGTTCTTTCGCCAAGAGGATTCGCAAGTATTCTCTGGAAGGACGCATCCCGTGAACAGGAAGCCAGCGAAATAATGAAGATAACGGCTGAGGACATGGTGCGCCTTGGAGTTGCTGAAACTATAATCGAGGAGCCTCTCGGAGGCGCTCATAACGATTTAGACAAAATTTCAGAAAATATCAAGGAATATTTGTCACAAAAAATTCCTGAAAAATGCCAAAAAGATATTGACGTTTTGCTAAAAGAACGCTATACTAAATTTAGAAAAATCGGAGCGTTCATTGAATGACCGGTTTTAATATAAATTACGATGGAGGATAAATAAATGATTTTTGAAAAACTCAAGGATATCATTGCTGAACAGCTCAGCGTAGACGCAGATGAGGTTTCTATGGATTCCAATATCCAGGACGATCTCGGCGCTGATTCCCTTGATGTTGTTGATCTTATCACAACTATCGAGGATGAATTTGATCTTTCTATCCCTGATGAGGCTGTAGAGGAGATCAAGACTGTAGGAGATATCGCAAACTATATCGAGAAGAATACAGACGCTGAATAATAAAAGCGATCCCCGACTTAAAGTCGGGGATATTTTTGTATATTCAGATATTTTATGCAGATAATATCACTGAAGGAGTGGTATACATGAGAATTACACCTGAGATATACAGCAAAATGAGTGATAAAGCTTCACCGCCCTCAAAGTCAAAAGTAAACATTCCTATTGCTTTTGTTGTGGGAGGTCTTATCTGTGTGATAGGACAATTTCTCATAACAGCGTACAAAAATATGGGTATGGATATTACTGACGCAGGCACATGGACTTCCATAACACTTGTAGCGGCAAGTGCATTGTGTACAGGTACAGGATGGTATCAGAAGCTGGCGAAACACGCAGGTGCAGGTACGCTTGTTCCCATCACAGGCTTTGCAAATGCAGTAAGCTCATCCGCCATAGAGAGCAGTACAGAGGGCTATGTGACAGGGGTAGGCACGAAGATATTCACGATAGCGGGGCCTGTTATCCTCTATGGGTGCACGGCTTCGGTGATATACGGCATAGTTTATTATCTGTTCAACGGCGGTTAAGACAAAAAAATAAGCAAGGCCAAAAGCCTTGCTTAACTTAAACAAAGAAAATAAATATGTGTAGAACAAAAGAAAGGAGACAACAAAACGAGTGTTAATAATTCGTGATTATTTAACACTATGTTTATTATACAGTATAATTGCCGAAACGTCAAGTCAATTGATGAAAAATTAATTTTTCAAACAAAAATACTGTTGGTTTGCACAAAGCATTAAGGGTCATATTGACATATTTGACAAATAAAAGGCTGAAATAGTATTTTTTCCTGCTTTTTGAGGTATAAACAGCAGATAAAGACTATGTATGTCTGCATAAAAAAGACAAAGGTTAATTGTTAGTTTTTGCTAATTTACAAAAAAGGTGTTTACAAATAAATGTGTTTGTGTTATAATGTTTAAAGCAGTTATACTCGGTTAACGAATACAGCGTTTTCCCAGTTATAACGTCTATATCTCAATTTTACTCAGGAGGTCAATTCCTTTGGACAAATCCTCCAACAAGAACTTCATTGAATCAAGAGGATATCTTGATATGGTGGATAAATGCAGAGACCTCATTGAAAGGTTTGGTGACAAGATAGTTTATCCTACTGATGTTGCTGTC
>JAFOMV010000077.1 GCA_017418765.1 Ruminococcus sp.
CCCTAACAGGCCATATGACAGCTCGAAATTCAGCAAAAACTGAATAAGGCGCAAAAGCATCGCCGCAAGACGGTCGATGTTCATTGCAATGATGCTGAGAACGATCGATGCTTTTGTTGTATCTTCTCTTTTTGTAAGCAGCAGACCCAGACCGAATTTGCGTTTCGCGAGGCTAAACTTCCGCTCCACTTCAATTCGGTCGGTATTATCCTGATAAGCGATTTTCTTCTCTGCCTTGCTGTCTGCATCCTTCTTCGGCCTTCCGAGTTTCTTTCCGGAAAGCCGAATGCCTAGACTGCTGCAAAATGCAATGTTATCCCGATTGCGATAGATCTGATCTGCGAGTACACGCTCCGGATAATGTCCTGTGCGCTTCTTATAATTCTCGAGCGCAGTTTTCAAAACGGCACTCTCGTTGTAGGCATCGAAGGATAGCTTTTCAATTCTGCACATTCCGGTTTCATCCACAGACAGATCCAGCTTGGCACCGAACTCAACCGGAGATTTTGCTTTTCCTCTGACGATCGGTCGGATATATGGCTGGCTGATGCTGACGATTCTATTTTCAATGCGATGTGTATTGCTGACAAACATATGTTGCTGCTGCGAATAGACTGTCTCCAGAATATCGAGTAGATATGCGTCAGATTCTGAAAGCACAACACCATTGTTTTTCAGCAGATTCGAGATATATCCAAGATCGCGGCGGATGTATTGCAGCTGCTTTTTGATAGCTTTTCTGATCTTTTTCGCACCGCGTTTTCTGCATTTTGCGAGAGCAAGATAATCCTTTCGTGCCTTCTCACGGTACATTCTCGGTCTGTAGAAATTGTATTCATCACTGACCCGGCAGATCATATCTTCCAGCTTTTCACGTGCTTCATTCAGCAGTTCAATATCCTGCGGGTACTTGATGTTTTGCGGAGCACAAGTTGCATCAATGATCAATGTACCAGAAATCCCGGCGGTTTCCGTGTGATTCCGGATATCCTGCTGCTCATTCGTCTCCTGCTCTCCGCCGCCGTTACCGTGATCATCATCGTCATCCTGATCGACCTGATCGTCTTTCGGTGTATTGTATTCGATGATCATTTCATTGATCTCGTTCAGCACCTCTTCAGACAGACGCTTGCGAAATTCAACAAGCAGAGACGGCACAAACGGAATCTTGTCTTCATATCCGGGCAGACCGATGAAATACTGATAGTACGGGTTTTCTCTGATCTGTTCGACCAGTTCCTCATCAGGATAGTGATATTGCTTCTGAATCAGCAGCGAACCGAGTGCCATGCGCAGGGGCTTTGCAGGCATACCGGTATGGCTCGGGAACAGCTTCGCATACTCAGCCTCGATCGTTTCCCACGGGATCATTGCTGCTTTCTTCACCCAGCGGTTATCCGGGTTCATTTGCAGTCCCATCGGCTGATTGAAATCGGTAAATGAAATCTGCTTTTCTCTCTTGAACTTATATATGGCATCCTCCAAAGTGCAAGCTTTTTTTCTCCTTTTCCGGCTTTTTCCTTGCACTTCTATTATACCATGTTTTATCGCTTTTGTCGATACTACGAAGGTTTTATTTGAATTGAGGAGAGACTAATTATTTTGATATAAAGTGCAGCATCTTGACAATCAAATATTATCGTTCAAACAGCGGAAACAAATTAGGCAAAAAGTATCAGATAAAAACGCGTAAATTGTAGGTTATAAACATATTTGACATCCATTTTATCTGCATTTATTACATTGACTTTCATGCATGGATGTGATATAATATATATAGGATTTTGAGATTTTTTATACATCATTAACAATATTTTAAGGAGGTATAACAAATGATAAAACCGGTGATAAGAAAATTTGCTTCCATCACTGCAGCTATTTGTATGGCTTTTACTTCTATCCCCGCATGGGCAGCAACACAGACCGATCCATCAATGATAGATTATGACCAGAGCGTTATGGAAGCCCGTGAAAACTATATCAAAACCGTCGGCGAAGCAGTACTTTCCTACAGCTCCGATTTTATAGATATCAGCGCCCTGAAACTCAGAGCGAATTCAGATGATCTGCCTAATTTTCAGTCAGCTGTTCAGGCTAATTATCCCGAACTTTTTTTCTGGAGATCCACAAGGTATTATTCAAGCGGTTCATATATCACCAGG
>JAFOMV010000078.1 GCA_017418765.1 Ruminococcus sp.
ATCACTCTTTTTCTCATAACGCAGAGATCGAGGGAATCCCAGCTATTGTCACCGTTAAGATCGTATTGTCTGCCCGACATTTCTTCGGCAGCAAGTTTTCCGTGCAGAAAAGCACTGAGATCACGCAGATCACTTTCAGTATATGATGTGCTGTCATTGTAAAAAGCAACTGTAACTCCGCCATTTCCGAGTGTATCCGCAAGTCCCGAAATATCGCTGACATGACCTATCTTAGTGTAGCTGTATGGCGTAGAAAAGCTGTCATAGAATACCACAAGACAGTTATCGCCGTAAAGCATGATATCGCCTTCGTTTATTTTTCCGACCCTCTCAGAAGCAGAAGGCAGTTCTGTGTCAAGATAGTAATACTTCTCGTTGCCGTTGAGTTCTGACATTTCAAGGGTCAGCGGCATAAGACCTTTCAGCGCAGAAGCAGTATCATTATCTTCAAGGACAATATCAAAAGTTTTCCCGTTAACAGTCATTTTCATGGTATCACCTGCTTTTTTCTCATTATCCTCAGGTACAGCTGTGGTTTTGTTTTCTGTCTGACTTCTCTCCGATGTATACGGCGCATCACTTTGTTCGGTTTTTATTTCTTCGTATCCATCATTACCGCAGGCGCTGAGCATCAGAACTCCTGCTGCGACAGCAATCAGGAACACTTCGGTGTATTTCTTCATAGTCGTCCGCTTTATTTCAGATACTTGCTGTAGAAATCCGCAAGCTTATCAAACGGGATAGCATTATTGTCACCGCCGTCATAAAGGTCGGTATGTGAAGCTCCCTCAATAACAAGCATTTCCTTGTTATCAGTGTATTTGCTGTCCTTGGTCATATTCTCAAATGCATCCTTGCCGAAGTAGAAAGAGTGAGCCTTGTCGCCGTGCATTATCATAACTGCTGAGCGTATCTCGCTGCTGTATTTCAGGATAGGCTGATTCATGAATGACATACAGCCTATGACATTCCAGCCGCCGTTAGAATTAAGAGAACGAGGATGATAGCCTCTTTCCGTTTTGTAGTAGCTGTGATAGTCCTTGACAAAGTAAGGTGCATCCTCAGGCAGAGGGTCTATCACTCCGCCTCCGGAAGCATACTCGCCTGACTTGTAATCGGCGATACGCTGAGCGTTGAGTGCAGCTTTTTTCTCGTAGCGCTTCTCCTCACTGTCCTCTGAGTCAAAGTATCCGTTTGCATTAACTCTTGTCATATCGTACATTGTAGAAGCAACTGTAGCCTTGATACGTGTATCGAGCGCCGCAGTATTCACAGCCATTCCTCCCCATCCGCAGATACCGAGGATACCAATGCGGTCAGGGTCGATATTATCCTGCACTGAAAGGAAATCCACAGCAGCCATGAAGTCCTCAGTGTTGATGTCAGGTGATGCCATAAATCTTGGCTGTCCGCCGCTTTCGCCTGTGAATGACGGGTCGAAGGCAATGGTAAGGAATCCACGCTCTGCAAGTGTCTGTGCATAGAGTCCGCTGCACTGTTCCTTGACAGCACCAAAAGGTCCGCAAACAGCGATAGCAGGAAGTTTTCCGTCTGAATTTCCTGGTGTGTACATATCAGCCGCAAGTGTGATGCCGTAACGGTTATGGAAGGTCACTTTCTTGTGTGATACCTTGTCAGACTTAGGAAAAGTCTTATCCCATTCCTGTGTTAAATTGAGTATTTCTTCTTTCATATCATATACCTCCGTTTTATATCAGACCCAGATCTTGCATATATTATTTTTTGAGTTTCAGGCCATCCTTGAAGGCTTCACCTACTCTGCCGCCTACCTTATAGTATCCGTGAGTGTATGGGTCAAATGCAATTGCTTCAACTGCATCAACATTTACCTTACCGTCTTTCATAACACTTTCATCAACCGTTACGTTAACCACTTTGCCTATAACTCCCAGACCGTATTCGCCGTCCTGATATTCAATGAACTCACATTCAAGAACTACAGGAAAATCTGTGATAACGGGGGCATCAACGAACTCTGATCTTTCAGCGGCAAGTCCGCTGTTTGCAAACTTATCGGGTGTATTCTTTCCGGAAACTACTCCGAAATAGTCGGCTTCAACAACGTGTTTTGCATCAGCTACGGCTACAGTAAAGCCCTTTCTCTTTTTGATATTTGCTACTGTCTGATGTGTCTCTGTCAGATTCAGTGCTACAATGTCTCTTTCCACCATTGTTCCCCATGCGGCGTTCATAACGTCTATGCTGCCATCCTCATTGTATGTAGCCACCATAAGTACAGGCATAGGGAAAATCGCTTCTGTTGTTGTAATACTCTTTCTCATGATAAAAACTCCTTACTTAGCGGATATCCGCTATTTTCTGATTTCCTGCCGACCATACATGCTTATCATTTCGGTTGGCAGGCTTATTTTGTGCCATTACACCTGCAAGAGCGTGAGGCACATACGGTTCTTCCAGATATGATATTTCATCAGCTGTAAGTTCCATATCCACAGCCTTTGCAGCTCCTTCTATGTGGTGCATTTTCGTTGCTCCCACAACAGGCGATGTTACTTTAGTGAGAAGCCATGCAAGGGATATCTCGGTCATTGATACGCCGTGCTTCTCAGCAAGTTCAGCAACTCGTCTGATGATAACTTCATCCTGTTCCTTTGTTGCGTCATATTTGAATTTAGCGTAGCCGTCCTCCTCGGCACGCTTTGAAGTCTCCCCCGGAAGCCGTGCAAGACGTCCGCTTGCAAGAGCGCTGTAGGGAGTCATAGCAATGTTATCCTCATCGCACAGCATAGCCATTTCTCTTTCTTCCTCACGGAAGATAAGGTTATAATGTCCCTGAACGCTGACAAACTTCGCAAAGCCTTCCTTTTCAGCAAGGGCATTAGCCTTTGCAAGCTGCCATGCATAACAGTTGGAAATCCCGATATAACGTGCTTTTCCTGCCTTGACTATTCGGTTTAGACCATCCATGATATCGCAGATCGGTGTGTTCCAGTCCCACATATGATAGATGTATAGATCCACATAGTCCATGCCAAGATTTTCAAGGCTCTTGTTTACCATGCGCTCTATGTGCTGCTGTCCCGTGATACCTGCTGCAATATCCTCAGGAGTTCTCGGCAGGAATTTTGTAGCCACAACCACTTCATCACGCTTTGCAAGATCACGGAGCGCTCTGCCGACATACTGCTCACTTGTCCCCGACTGATACCCTATAGCGGTATCGTAGAAGTTTACTCCCAGGTCAAGCCCACGCTTTATGATCTCACGGGAATGTTCCTCGTCCAGTGTC
The DNA here is from genome assembly GCA_017418765.1 of Ruminococcus sp. The sequence goes on from JAFOMV010000078.1 coordinate 3,272, forward strand.
CATGAGTGCTGGCCGTTTGCAGGATCACCAAAGCCCATACAGCCCATACATATCCTTGATACATAAAGGTCTGAATTTCCAAGTTTAACGTATTTCATTCTTACCTCCCAGCAGCTGAAGAACGCACGAATATATCATCTCATAGATACTGTGCATCCTGAATTCTATATTCGCCTCACGCATAGCAGCAAGCTGTTTTTCCGTCGCCATTGAATATGGATAAACTCCAAATAAAAATGGGAAAAAAACGAAAATAAAGCTTTCGCAGTCGGTATCAGGAAAAAACTTATCCACGCATTTTCTTACTGCGTCAAGTGACGCACCGTAAGCTGCCTTGAACTCTATCAGGCGCTCAGGCCGTGAATTTTCCTCCATATCATAATGATTCATAGCCAGCAGCTTCAGAAGCTGTTCACGGCTTTCAAGAGAACCGGCAAGTACATCCGCAAATTTTTCGGCTGACATAGTATCATTTTTCTCAGCAAGAAAATCCATTTCCGAAGCCCATTTCTCATACTCACGCTGCATGAGGGCAAGAAATATCTCCTCTTTTGTCTGAAAATAATTATATATTGAAGTCCTTGTGAATGTTGTAACAGCACCTATCTCCTTAATGGTTATCTCCTTGAAGCTCATAGTCTGATAAAGCTTTTCGCAGGCGTTTATTATCTCCTCTTTTCGTGAAGCCGTAAGCTCAGGTGAACCCTTAGGCATTAATTCATCCCCTTTTCAAACCATGTATATATTCTGACATGGTGTCACTATTGTTATTATAACAGCATTATGACACCGTGTCAACCTGTTTTTGATTTTTAATTCTGATTCAGCATAATGCACCATAAACAGCCGGCTATTTTAGTACAGATGACGGATGATATACCGCCCGATCATACGTCTGTTTTCTTGACATCATCCATGCTATATGGTAAAATTAAGTTAAGGCAATACCGTGCAAAGACGTCAGGCGTGCTTTGTGCTGTGTTGCCTTAACATGAAAGGAATGATAATATGGGTATTATACTCGCTTCCGCTTCACCAAGACGCAGGGAGCTCATGAAATATATTACCGATGATTTTACAGCTG
>JAFOMV010000079.1 GCA_017418765.1 Ruminococcus sp.
ATATCGTTACGGCACTGGTCACCCATCTTACCAGCGAGAGCTGAGATCTCACCACAGTCTACACCATGCTGATTAGCAAAGTAGATAGCCTGGATAGCACGGTCCTCAGCGTCAGGAGCATTAGTAAATGCGTACTGAGGAGGAACCTTATCGAGGCCATTGAAGATAGCCTTGATACCGTTACCGTCATCCTTCTGAGTGCTCTCCATACCCCACTTAAGTTCTTCAAGACAAGGAGCAGGAACTGTCTCGAAACAAGACTCTTCCTCACCTCTCTGGAAAGTGTTGATGAAAGTGAACTTGCCTTCGCCCTTTGTGCCCTTGCTGAAGCCATACCAGTCGTCAACGTCAGCGAGCCAGTTCATGAGGTAGTAACCGTTATCTGTGCTGTATGCAGCCTTGTATATATCAAACATTGGGTTGATACCGTGACCGCCTACCTGCTTTACAGGGTACTGGCTTGGATCGCTTCCTTCTTCTGCTGAGTCAGACTTGAGTTCCTTGATCTTCCAGATTGAATCGTATTCGATATCAGTTCTGTTTGCAGCTGCTGACCAGCCAGGGATCATAGCCTCCAGAATCTTCCAAGCATCAGGAAGGTCGCTGCCGCCTGTTGTCTGACCGCTCTTAACGAGTGCATCGTGCATAGCAGCCATCCATACGATGTAAGACATAGCCTCAGATGTTGTCTCGTGACCGTAGTCAGGAGCCTCAACAACGAGAGTCTCAACTGCATGGTAAGGGATACCGAACTTCTTTGCGCCGTTGTTCTGATCACTCATAAAGCCGTTCTGAACACCATTTGTCATAACGTCCTCATAGAGAGACTCGAACATTGAGATGTAAGTCTGATCAGACTTAAGTGCCTCAGGAGTAGCAGCTGCTGAAGAAACAGCAGGAACTACAGCTGTAGCTGTCATTGCTGCTGAAAGAATGCCAGCAGCGAGAGCCTTTGTCTTTTTGCTTATCATTTGTATTACCCCTCTCATAATAATAATGTGATGTGGTTAAAAGGTTTTGTTCCCTTAAAGGCAGACTATATCACGCCTTCCGGGGGGATGCAGCAGCAATGGAACAGGACTCACCTAAAATAATGCTCCGTAAATAGCCGATCCTCCTCAGCACGGTGACAACGTACAGCCGTAGGGATGCATATGAAAATACTCATACACTGCGTGTTTATAACACATATCAAACACACAATTCTCAAACTATTTTCAAGATAATTATATTCCACATTTCAATTCCTGTCAACAGTTTAAAAAAGTTTCATTTAAGGTTGAGGAAATTTTTGTTGCAATGCACACATTAACTCACCCCTTTTTGTATATTTTGTCTACCGGTCAAATCTCAGGGTATTTTTAATTATTTCTCAGCGATTAATTAGGTTTTAATGTTAACTTATATTTTCAAGATTCATTCCCCATACAATAAACTTTCACAAAATCCACACACAATCGCTATAATATTTATCATGATAATAACAACAGCAAAAAATCGGTATTTATCCCCATACGTTTTCATTTAACATTTTATTCATAATTTATTCACTTTATATTAATATAATTCTGCGATAATAATACTGTATGCTATGATGAGAAATTGTATACTTTAGCACAGTGTATTTCCGTCATATTTACCTATTTTACAAATGAAAGGAGAAGCTCATGATTACTATTGAAAATCTGACTAAATATTATGGCAGCAACAAAGCTGTAAATGATATTAGTTTCACAATAAATGATAATGAGATCCTCGGTTTCCTCGGCCCTAACGGCGCAGGAAAATCAACGACCATGAATATGATCGCAGGCTACCTCCCCATGAGCGGAGGCAAGGTCACCATCTATGGAGATGACATAACAGAAACGCCCGTAAAAGCAAAGAAGAATATCGGCTATCTGCCTGAGATACCTCCGGTTTATCCCGATATGAAGGTAAATGAGTATCTGGATTTCTGCGCCGGTCTCAAAGGCATCAAGGGCAAAGAGAAAAAGAGCGAGATAGAGCGTGTAAAATCACTGCTCAAGATCAAGGATGTTCAGAATAAACTCATCCGCAACCTTTCAAAAGGTTACAAGCAGCGTGTCGGCTTCGCACAGGCACTTCTCGGTGATCCGAAATTCCTTATTCTCGATGAGCCTACAGTAGGTCTCGATCCGAATCAGGTCATGGAGGTAAGAAGTCTTATAAAAGACCTTAAAAAAGGACATTCTGTCATTTTCAGCTCGCATATCCTGAGTGAAGTAAGCGCTGTATGCGACCGTGTAGTTATCATCAATAAGGGCGACATCCGTGCTATAGACACTATCGAAAACCTTGAGAAATCCTTTAATGATACTTCCGTTCTCCACGTCAAGACCGCAGGAAGCAAGGCTGCTGCCGCTGCTGTGATAGGTGTTGCCGAAGGCGTTGAGAGTATCACCGAAGCTATCGATGAGGGCAACAATATCACTTCATTCACAGTAAAGCTCAGCGGAAACGCCGATCAGGTACAAGACAGACTCGTTGCTGACTGTCTCAAAAATCAGATAAGCGTTCTTGAGATATATACAGATAAACCAAATCTTGAAAAGGTATTCTCCGAGCTCATAAACAGACCTGTACAGAAAAAGAGCATGGATGAGCTGCTGAACGAGATCGTCCCCGAAAACAGCGATACAGACGCTCCCGCTTCGGAAATAACTGATGAAAAGGAGGAAAATGAGTAATGTTTCCTATTTATAAGAAGGAGCTGCAGTCGTTTTTCTACACTCCTTTCGCTTACGCTATCGCAGCACTCTTTATGCTGCTGTTCACCTATATCTTCGGTGCTGCCATTGCAGGAATGGATTCTTCCAACACGCTGAAGTTCTCATTCACTGAGGTATTTTATAATGTTATCCTCTACTTCATATTCCTTCTCCCGATACTTACCATGCGTACATTCGCAGACGAGAGAAAGTTCGGCACAGAAGTTCTTCTCATGACATCACCTGTGAGCGTTCTGAAGATCGTTATCGCTAAATTCCTTGCAAATATGACTGTATACATATTCATGCTCGCAGGCACATTCATCTATCCGATAATCACAGCTATCAACGGCGAAGTCGTTGTAAGCCAGCTTATATGCGCTTATATCGGTATATTTGCATGGGGAGCAATGTACATATCACTGGGTATGCTGATATCATCATTCACTGAAAACTCCATTATTGCAGCGATAATCGGTGAAATAGTGATGTTTGCGGTCCTCTTTCTCGATGACTTCTCAAACACGGCGTTTATTTCACAGTACCCGAAACTCCAGTCCGTACTTTACGCCTTCGCAGCACAGCCGAGATTCGCATACTTCTCACAGGGAGTTATTCGTCTTTCAGACCTTGTGTTCTTCATTTCGGCAATTATCGTATTCCTCGCATGGACATACATCTCCATCGAGAAAAGACGCTGGAACAGGGGGTAAGCTGATATGAAAGATAGAAAATTCAATTTCTCGGGAACGATAGCATTTATAATAGCTTTACTCGTGCTTGTGGTATTCGTTCCGATAAACCTTATAGTAAGCTATTATGATAAGCAGTATGATATGACACCTGCTCACAAATACTCTTTCAGCAAGACTACTGAGGAGCTTCTTGACAAGACTTCGGATAAGCAGATAGACCTGTTCTACCTTTATCCTATGGAAGAATTCCGTAAGTATCCGGAATTTCTTCCCTTGTACCACACTCTCACACAGCTTGATGAGCGTGAGAATATCAAGCTCACAGCTTTTCTTCCAGATGAGAATGCCGCACTCGCAAATGAGCTCAATCCCGACGGACTTCTCAATGTTGAAAACGGCGATATCTTTGTACGCTGCGGTGATATATCAAAGCGTATCGACCATAACAAGATATTCCAGACAACATCAGACGGTACATTCCAGTACGCAGGCGAAGAACTCATAGCAGCTGCTATAGAGACCTGCACCAGCGGTTCCCTGCCAACTATCTACTTCCTGCAGGGACACGGCGAAAGCTCAATAAACGACAGCTACGAGATATATGCAAATCAGCTCAAGGCAAACAACTATGATGTTCAGGAACTGAATCTTTCCGAAACAAAGGCGATCCCTTCCAATGCAAGGATACTTTATCTTGCAGGCCCTAAGAAGGATATCACTGACGATGAAAAGAAAATGCTTGAGGATTACCTCAACGCAGGCGGTTCTCTCTCAATGCTCCTCGCTCCATGCGATACAGAAGGAAGATTCGATAATATCGAAGATATCCTCGGAATGTTCGGTATAATCATGGATTACAATAT